>JABXKY010000114.1 GCA_013619005.1 Candidatus Bathyarchaeota archaeon
CGTGTCGAGGTTCGGGATCAAGCCGTTCTCGTGGGCGATGCCGAAAATGGTTGATACAACGCTCTTGGTGCAGCTGTAGATGATGTGAAGCTCGCCTTTCTCAAAATCACCGAAGTACTCGTCGAGCACTATGTATCCGTCCTTGATGACCATGGCGCTGTCCACATGATACGAGCCTGATTCGATCTCATCCACCATGTCCTGCAATCTTTCAGGGTTCATCCCCATCTGAGCGGGGGTGGCGTACCTCCATTCCTCTGTCGGCCAGTAACTAGATATGACCATGGGTTCCGATGGGGTATTACTATTCATCCAAGTGTTCACCCCTATTAGAATAATGAATGCCACCAGGATGACGGCCATGCTTTTCCGGTCAATTTTACTCCTCATTTCTATCACTATATGTACTGTAGGATTGGTTTCGGGTACTTTCTCTTGAGTTTCTCGTACTCCCTGCACAGGTACCAGAGCACCACTATTCCGACTGCCCAGAACATCAGCGTATCAGGCAGGTCAAGGAATTGCGGCGGGCCAGTTCCCCCCGGCGTATAATCGGGCCACCTTGCCCTGTAGAGCCAGAGGTGGGTCACGTAGAAGAACAGCGGGTTCCTGCCTATCGTCAAGACCCCCACCATAAACCTATTCTCAATAAATCCTCGCTCTTCAAGTAACAGGCCAATGGTGAGGAAGATACACATACCCCCTAGGCTCCAGAGCAGGAAGGCAACGCTGGGCGGATACTTGCTCACATAGAGCCACTCAATTAACGTGTTTCCCGTCCTTGGTAGCAGGTTGCCGTATCCATTGATGAAGCGGACAATGGTGAACATCACGATGCTACCGATTCCAGTCGCCAGGAACCTGTTCCTGAGCGTGGCTATCTCCCCACGGCTCTTTGACTCCAGGAACGTTCCAAGGCTCCAGCCCATCCCCATGACCCCGATCCAGGGGATGATTGGGTAGAGGCCGAAGTAGGGGAACCTCTCAAAGTTAGGCTCGTTGATTATTATCCTCAGGTACCTGCCCCAGTTTACGTTCATGGGGATGAAATCGAGGTTCAGAAACGGCTCGTTGAGCACAATCAACAGGCTGGCGACTAGGATTACCGACTGAGGCAGCTTTCTAGCGACGCTGAATACGATGAAACTGACGCCTATACACGCTATGACCCCGAAGTAGGTCCAAGGCAGGCTGAATGCGGGCGAGACCAACGCGGCCTCGAGGTACAATAGAACCAAGCCACGCTTGATAAGGTGAAGAGTGATCTCCTTCTCGCTTTCCCCCTGCCCAAGGCGTCTAGCTATGCTGATGGCCAGCACTGTCCCTGCGAGGAAGATGAACGTAGGCGCGCAATAGTGGCTCACGAAGCGCAGCAGGAACCATGTTGTGTTGATGAAGGGAGGTGCCCTCCCGAGTATTCCCTCTCCTCCGTGGTGATACTGGTTCCAGAAGCCCGAGATATGATCCCAGGCCATGATAATCATGATTATACCACGCGTAAAATCGATGAAGTTGAGCCTTCCCGTGAACTTCTTTGCCTTCTCGACGGCCTCATTGACGACTACTGCCTCTATTTTTTTCACCAACACTCACTCATTCCATTTAGATGACTTAAGGGGTCTTCAAGAACAATGTTGCCATCTTAGTATCAATTTTGCTCCTTCTTCTTCGGTGAAAGCGCCTCGATGAGGGTTTCCCTGCTTATGTCAATGCGTAGAACGCCGTTCTCACCCGTGAGCGTGAGCACCTTTTCCTCAACGAATTCTACCTCTTCGATTTTGCCCAGCTCGCCTTCGATGAATATCCTATTTTTTTTCTGTTAATGACCAGTCCAGATACGCTTTCAGCGGAGTTCATCTGAACCGAGAAACTGTGCCTCATGCATCTACTGTACTGGAAAACCTGTTTAACCTCATTGCATGAATGGTTTAGGGATAGTAATATCAGTGATGAAAAAATAGGAGATATATTCCATGTCCATTGAAAGCCTCTGTGACCTGTTCTTCGAGTTCAGCAACGAGGACAGGCTGCGTATGCTCAGACGTTTACAGTATGATCATATGACGGTAACCGCCCTCAGCAAGGAGTTGGAACTCACCACCCAGGAGACCAGCAGACACCTATCTAGGCTAGGAGAGACAGGCTTAACCATCAAGAACCCCAACGGAACCCACAGCCTCACAGGGTACGGTGAGCTGTCCTTGAAACAAATTAAAGGCTTCATGTTCACCAGCACCCACAGGGACTATTTCCAGAACCATGACCTCACGGGGATACCCCCCGAGTTCGTCTCAAGGATAGGGGAGCTTGGGAACGCGAGGTACATCGATGATATCATGGTAATATTCCACCTCATCGAGCAATTGGGTAGGGAGTCCCAGGAGTACATCTACAGATTAACCGACAAGCACATCCTCACGGCGATACCCGCATGGGAGGACGCCTTGAATAGGGGAGTGGAGTTCAGGCTCCTTGAGCCGACTGATATCGTCGTACCGCCGGAATTCGAGAGAGGCCCAGTGATCCGAGACGCTGTTAACAGCGGGCAGTTCAAGGTGAGAAAGATTGACGAGGTGAATGTATTCCTCGCCCTCAATGAGAGCAAGGTAGCCGCGATAGGGTTTCCCACTAACCAGGGCAGGATGGACTATAGGGGCTTCGTCAGTGAGGACCCACAGGTGCATAGCTGGGCTAAAGACCTCTACGAGAAGTACTGGGCAAAGTCTAAGCCAGTCATCCCATAAGAATTGTCTCCCTGTCTTTGGAAGGAAAAACAATGGCAATACGTGATTGTCATGTTTCAGGGAGACGCCGGTTTATCCATGTGGTTGCTTTTAAACCATTACTTTATGTTATGTGTTAACTAATTTAAGGTAAATAGTTTTTTTATGAGTTTAAAAGAGTCCATTTTACTATTATCTTGAGGCATGGAGAGCTTCCTAGTATACATCCTGTTTGAGCATAACTTGGAACGAACATGTGGAAAGACGGAGTTATTTACCTGAATACTGGCTCAGGCCTCATAGACGATTTTACCCGCCACAATAGTCATCAGGTTCTTGACATTCCTTATGTCATCGGGCTCGATACCAGTCGGGTCCCTGTCAATGACAACCATGTCAGCTAGCTTACCCGGTTCGATGGTTCCCTTGATGTCCTCCTCCCATGCCGCGTAGGCTCCGTCAATGGAGTAAGCCCTGATTGCCTCCAATGGCTCTACGCCCTCTGGCGCATATAGGATGTCACCACTACTGGTCTTCCTTGTCACCATACTGTATATGGCGAGCCACGGGTTGGCGTCGCAGATACTCGCATCGCTATGACCGGGCGCAGGGATGCCCCTGTCGATGAGGGTCCTGTGGGGCCACATGTACCTCATGGCCTCCTCGCCCCTGTTGGCCTTGTATGCGTCACCCAGGTCGTGGTGGAATCCAGTTGCCGACGCGTCAATCACGTTCAGCTTCAGCAGCCTGTCCTGTATCTGGGGGGTGACATAGCAGCAGTGCTCAATCCTGTGCCTGTGGTCCTCCCTAGGCTGCTTCACCAGTGCCTTCTCGATGGCGTCCAGCGATCTATCGATGCCCCTGTCGCCGACCCCGTCCAGTCCGACCCTAATTCCCGCCCTGTGGGCCTCCCAGACCCTCCTCTCGATGTCATCTTGGTCATACAGGAGAATCCCAGTGTTGTCGGGCTCGCCGACGTATGGCTCATAGTAGGCTGCCGTCCTGCCGCTTGTGCTGGTATCGAAGACCCACTCAGCCGCGGTGATCTTGAGCCAGTCATCCCCGAAGGGGGTCTGGATTCCCGTTGCTATCGCTCCTTCCACCATCCCCTCGTCCCTTCCGCTGATGTGAACAGCGACACGGATTCCCAATTTTCCCTCTTTCTTCAGCGCCTGCATTGCCTTGAACTCCAACGGGCTCACCATACTGGCGTGAATGCTGGTGAGGCCCAGGCTGATGCACTCGTCGAACACTATCTGGAGCCCCCTGTAGAACTCGTCGAAGCTGTACGGGGGCATGATGTGGTATACAAGGTCCTTAGCGGACTCCCTCAGCAATCCGTTGGGCTCGCCGTTCTCGTCCTTCTCGATCTTACCGTGGTGAGGGTCCGGTGTGTCCTTTGTGATGTTTGCCACTGCCAGAGCGAGGCTGTTGGCCACTCCGTTGTGTCCATCCCGCCTCTGAATGTAGAGGGGGTTCTCGGGGGAAACATCATCCAACTCCCCCCTTGTTGGATACCTCCCCATCTTGACATCGTCCATCCGGTACCCGAGGACCCAATTGCCAGGGGGAGTCACCTTGACCTTCTCTTTTACGGTCTCAAGCATCTCCTCCACGGAGTAGAAATGCGGTCCACATGCAACGCCTCTTACTAGGTAAGCCCCCCAGCTCCCTCCTGGGTGCATATGGCTGTCTATGAGCCCCGGGAGCATCGTCTTGCCGTCAAGATCAACCATCTTGGTCCTGCTACCTGTTGACTCCCTCACATAGTCATCTGATCCAACTCGCAGAATCTTCCCGTTCCTCACCGAGACAGCTTGGACTGTTCTGTCGTCACCGTCCAGTGTGAACACTTTTCCGTAAAAGAACGCCAGATCGGCGCAAAGATCATCGGGTAAAGTCATGGAAAAGACTCTACCTTGGGGATTTTAAGCTACTCCCCGCTCACAAGGTTCCTGAGTTTCTGGATCAACGCCCTGTTGACCTCTAGGCTGTGGGTGAGCTGAAGGTACGAGTCCATTGTCTGGGACGTGTCAGTCGGTAGGTCGTTGATATCGAACTCTTCCCTGTCCATCTCGCTTATGGCAGTATCCTCCGCCACGAGCTTAATGATGTGGCTAATCTCGTCTTTGTCCATCACAAGGGCATATTGGTCGATGGACCTGTTCCAGTCCCCTCCCTTAGCCTGCTCGACGACCCTTGAGACCGTCTCGGCTATCAGGTTCACAAGCTTGATTTCCTCTTCCAAGAATGGCCCCTTGTATTCTTCGGGCGCTGGCTCCGTGTAACCGACGGCAAGCGTACCCAGTACGACGCCATATGACTGTATTATGGCGCTGTACCTGTACTCTGGCTCACCTTTTCGGTCCGTTGAGTACTTTTTATCCTCGACAGTGATCTGTGCTACCGCTATATCTGGGTGCTGCAGGGCACCCGGGATCAAGTTAGTTATCATGTTCAGCGTCTCGTCCAGTGAGATATCCTTGTTCTCATGGATCTTGCTGATTCTATACAGGGTGTCCAGCTGACTGATCCTCAGCCTGTACTGGTAGAGGAGATTCCTACGCTCCGCCTCTACTTCCTTCGTCCTGTTCTCCTCTTCCTGGTGCGCTAAAGCGATGCCAATGCTTTCACCGAGGCCCTCCAGGAACCAAATCAACTCCTCGTTGAACCTGCCTGGCTCCTTGTCGTTGATCTGGAGAAGTCCAATGGTACCAGTCTTATCAATCAATGGTATGAGTGCCACCGATAGATACCCTTGTCCGTTACATACGTCCCTCGTCTCACCCAGCTCATCTGGGTCAGTATCACTGAGTAGGTTGTCCGTGTTGTTTGACCAAAAGCTGCCGTACTCGGTGAAGAAAGGCTCAGCGGGAACGGTATTTCCCCTTATCACCCTCCCGCAAATACAATCCAGGACGGGGACCCCAGACTCGTCTACAAGGATATTTCCATCTCTGTCTTTCCCGCATAGGCTGTTCTCCATCTCAATATGTACGTCGCTGAATCCGTCGAAAACAAAGTAAGGGTAATCTGGGCCCTCCTTGAGCCTAATAGCAGTGGCCGATACCTTAAGGTGTCTTTTCAGGTGTCTCAGGATCTGCTGAATCGCCTCGATTCTGCCTGAGGCTCTGTTCAATGACTGGAGAATATCAATTGCGAGGGTCTTGTGGTCTACGTTTCCGTCCCCATACTCTCCCTTAGACAAAAGACCACTTCCCTAGAGGAATCCTATCCTATGGGCATTTGACTTTTATTCCTATAAGAAATATTCGGATGATACTATTTTATTC
>JABXKY010000338.1 GCA_013619005.1 Candidatus Bathyarchaeota archaeon
CACCTTCATCCATATCCTCCCTCAGGAGCATCCTCTCATCGTCGGTAAATTGGAACAGAAGCTTTGACCCAAACTTGGCCTGAAGATGTTTGGTGAACATCCAAGGAACAAGATGACCCAAGTGGACGGGACCAGACGGGCCTCTTCCCGTGTAGAGCACGAACCTCCCGTTCTCCTCGTAGCTATCAAGCACCAGATCCAGGTCCCGGTGTGAATAGAACACTCCTCTCCGAAGCATGAAGTGAAGTCTCCCGGTGTGTCCACCGATCCTCTCTAGGAGCTCAGGCGTTAAACGAGTAGTTCCGAACCTCTCGACGAGCTTGTCGTAGTCTATCTCACCGGATACTTCCCATGGTGTGATGACCGAGTTATCTTCCACAATAAAACGTCACACCTCACTCCACCGGTTTGATGATAAACTGGTCAAGGACCTCACGGGCCGCCTCACGCTTTTCCTGGAAGTCGGTCAGGAAGACCTCGATCCTCACCGCTAGATCCGTCTTGCAGTGGCCGCAGAGAATCTCACCTGATTTGCAGGATACCTCCCTCTCAACCAGCCTCTGGTCGTCATCCTCGAACAAGAAGTAGTAGTACGCGTAGACGTTACAGACCTCCGGCCTACCGCCCAGCTTCCGCTGCTCCTCGACGGTATCCCTTCCCCCTGTGTAAGCCCGCATCACCTTTTTTCCCGCCTCTTTAGGCGGATCCGTGGTGAATATGGCTGTATCCGGCTGGCTGGCGCTCATCTTACCGCCCTCTGCCAGACCTGGGAGGAACTTGGCGTGTATTTGAGCAGGTTTGTAGTAACCCATCTTCTCAGCGATGTCCCGCGTGATCCTCCAGTATGGATCCTGGTCTATGGCCGCCGGGATTAGGCATGGTATGTTCTTTCCCTCCCTCTCCGATTGCAGGAAACACACCATCATCTGGAGAGCCGGGTGCCAGATCGCGCCTATGTTATCGCTGTTTTTGAAACCGAAGACGGCACGTACTGTGCTGAACGTGGTTCGTTTCGCGACCTTGAGTCCCAGCTTGTAGAGGTGCTGGATGTGATCAGCGTCACTGAAGATATGCGTCTTCTCCGGATCTAATCCACATGCTATGACGTCCAATGCGTTCTCGTAGGTAAGCGCGACAGCCGCCTCCAGAGTAAGGTCGTCCCTGTGGAGGAACTTTTCGTCATCCGTCATCTGGAAGTAGAGGTCTGCGTCGAAAGCATCCTGCAGATACTTGCAGAAGAACCATGGCAACAGGTGTCCCAGATGTACGTGGCCGCTGGGGCCTCTGCCCGTGTAAAGGCCTACCTTGTTTCCCTTCTCGTACTCCTTGATCCACCAGTCAGTGTCCCTGTGGCTCAGGTATACCCCCCGCCTCAGCTGAAGGTGTTTGAACCCCGCGTGTTTAGCTAATTTATCAGCGATCTCATCGTTCATGCTCTGGACTCCGAACTGTACCATGAGCTTGTCGTAGTCGATGTCCCCGCTGACTTTCCAGGGTGTCACTTCCATATTCTTCTTTGGTTCATCTGTCATTGTTGTTCGCCTCTGTATGGACAGCACTATAAGGGTTTACGGTGCTGGCGTACGAGCTAGGGGGTATATGAAAATCAGTTTCCTCGCTTAGGAGGAGCCTCTCCAGTCCAAGTGATACACACTCATCCCTATCCCCACTACTCCTAGCATCAAGTTGTTTTAAAAATGTATCCGAAATTGCCCCTATTATGATGAGAGAAGCTTCTTCGTCATGATGAGGCTGTCAATGTACTCTCCCTTGTAGAGTATAGCCCCAGGGACACGTCCCGTTATCTTGTAACCCATCTTCTCGTAGAGGGCTATAGCCGGCTCGTTGTTCTCGAATACCTCAAGTTTCACGGATTTCAGCCTCATGTGGATGGCATGTTTCTCGGCCTCCTTCATGAGGTCCACGCCGATCCCTATTCCGCGGTAGCCGTCCTTGACCGAGATCCCTAGGCTTCCAAGGTGGCGCATCCTACCGAATGATGGGTTGATCTCGCAGCCGGCCACCATCTTTCCATCGACCTCCGCCACGATGAAGATGTGCTGCCCCTTCTCCAGCTTTTTCAGGTTCTCAGCCAACCAGTCTATCTCCTGTTCCCTTGTCTTCTCTGTGATGGCCAGGATCTTTGCCTCCTCCTTGATAAGGCTGTTAATGAACTCAAGCGCGTCCTCTAGGTCCTCCCATTTGGGGGTTCTGAGGATAACCTCTCTACCATCCTTGGCGGTAAAAACGTAAAGAACGGTGCCGGGGCTGATTTGGATCATGTTTCAGGAATAGGGTGGTGGATATAAAAAACTCTAGGACTCTAGGATCTCAAGGATGGCCCTCTCGAGGGTCTTGCCCTCCGGGGGGTTCTCGATGATCTCTCCCTCGACCTCTCCCTTCTTGTTCACGATGAACATGTGGGGGATCTTGACGACCTTGAACTCCTTCACCTGCACCGGGCTTGGTGGACACGCCCACAGGTTGACTGGGCTCTTGGCGTCCCTCATGAGATGGCCAAAAACGCGGGTCTTCAGCCCCGTCTTCTCCTGGAGCTGGGCTAGTATTGGTATGTTCCTGTAGCAGTCGGGGCACCACTCAGCGCTGAATGCGATGACGGTGTACTTGTCCGCGTGGCACTTTATCTTGGTCGTTGCCTCCCATTCGAGCCTGTAGGACTCGTACTGCTCCATGTATTTAGGCGCCTTCTCCTTGTTTGCCTCGATATACTCCAAAACATCCTCCGAGCACTCCATGAGGTTCTCTAAATCGTACATACGGGCAGGGAGGTGAACGGCTGGATATAAACCGGGCTACTTACGGCTAGTCCCGAGCGCCTCGGGTAACGCCCGAGTTAGACGGCCGCTGAGATAAAGGTGTTATCGGCGTATTGTGTTTTCCTTCTTGTAAACCGTATAACCAACAAACACCACCGCTTTCTATATAGTTATCACATTAAGGCAATATTTTTACAATAACTATATTTATCCTTGCGTTGTTTATGGTGGTTAAGGAGAGATATCAGTGTCAACTACGGCCGGGGAGGAACTTAGGAAAGTACAGGTAACAGGCGGGTCAACGTTCATCATCTCGCTCCCCAAGCCCTGGGTTGAGCAAATGGGGCTACAGAGGGGCAGCGTCGTTAAGATTACACAGAGGGATGATATGACCCTGACCATAACCCCGCAGGGGGCGGATGCTCAGGACGCTCACCGTAAAGTCATTATCACCCCAGACACTGATGACACCCCCGAGAGCATCGTGCGGAGGATCGTGTCCGCTTACCTCATGGGGTACAACATCTTGCAGCTTCGATCTAACCAGCAGAGGCTCAGCAGCGCAGTCAAGTTCCAGGTCAAGGACTTTACCCGGAAGAAGCTTGTGGGGACCGAGATATTATCAGATCTGCCCCATGATCTTACCCTTCAGGTCTTGCTGAGCTACGCCGAGCTGTCTGTGAAGGACGCGCTTCGCAGGATGAGCGTCATCGCTGGTGCTATGCACAGGGACGCCATCGTGGCCCTCGGTATGGATGAGATACACCTGGCTAGGGAGGTCGTGGCCATGGACGATGAGGTCGATAGGTTCAACCTGTACATTATCAGGCTCCTCAAGGTGGCGGTTACGGATGGGCATATTCTGAAGGAGAGTGGCTTGAAATCCCCCCGGGATTGTCTGGGCTACAGGCTCATCACTAAATCCGTGGAGAGGATGGCTGACCATGCAGTGAACATCGCCCAGAACAGGCTGGCCCTTACTCTTACCACGGTGAGTGGGGAGGTCTTGGACGAGCTAACCCGGCTCAGCGAGTTTGCGTTGGAGATATTCGAGAACGCCATGGAGTCTGTGTTCGACGAGGACTATAACGAGGCTGATGAGGTGCTGGAGATGGCCATGAGGACCCGTGAGATGGAGGCCGAGGTCCTGCACAGGATTTTGAAGCAGGCTGCCCCAGACGAGGTGCCCGCCCTGAGGCTCATAATCGAGAGCATATCGAGGACCGCCGAGTATGGGGCCGATATCGCGGAGACAGTGCTGAACATGTGTGTCAGGGACGCGGTTATCGAGGCGTGAGCCTCTTTAGGAATCTTTTTGGGTCAAGCGACCACGGTTGAATACGCTCTGGGACCGTGGTCAAGCTTGGTACGATTCGCGGTTCGGGTCCGCGAGATCCCCGGTTCGATTCCGGGCGGTCCCACCATTCCCGAAACTAACCCCTAAAACGACTTCTTTAGCTCCCGTCACTGGTCATATCGAGAAAAAAAAATTTAAATAAATATATGAGGAAAAATTATGAGACGGTGAGCTTTTTGCTGCTCTCCCAGAGTCCGTGGAGGTTGCAGAGGCTGACGGCGTTTATGGTTCCCGATGCGTTGGCCGTGAAGTAAAGGTCTGCGTTGCTGTCTGTGGCTATTGGGCCCTCACCGTGGCTGTTGAATGTAGCCCTGCCGAGGTCGTACGTGAACTTGCCGTCGTCTGGTGTGTAGTAGACCTGGATCCATCTGATGTGGTGTTCCACGGTGTTGGGATGGGGGATCTCCTTGCCGACCCGTACGTTGAGCTTGATCAGCTCCCCTGCCTTGGCTGAGTCTTGGACTGTGATCGCTGGGACGTGTTTCTCGTTCTTCCAGTCGGCTGACTGGACCTTGTCACCTATTTTTGATGCCATTTCTAATCATTTGATCCTTTGCATGACGGTTAAAAAAGGTGTCTTACTTTTCCCGAGGGTCGCTGGTAAACGTTAAGGATACCCCGTTGTACGGTATTCTCATGATTATTCTAAACGATGATATCGTGGAGCTGATTGAGAGGCTTGAGGCGGGCATCGACAAGGGGTTGATGCAGGGGAACTGGGAGGAGATGATGGAGATCGCCCCAATCCTCAGCGGTAGTGAGGAGGAGGAGCGGGCCATCATGTACATGAAGGAGAAGTTTGAGGAGTACGGCCTAGAGTGTAATGTGCACAGGTTCGAGGCGTACCTGAGCCAGCCCAAGTACAGCAGCCTCAAGATTCTCTCGCCCACCGAGATGGAGGTCCAGTGCACCCCTTACAGGCAGGTGAACTCTACCGGCCCCGAGGGCTTGGAGGCCGAGATGATATACATCCCGCCCGAGGAGCTGGGCTACGCGGACTGCAGGGACAAGATTGTGCTGTGTGAGCAGAAGACCAGCGGCGACTGGATGGGGCTCAGGAACGGGTTCCTGTTGAGGCTTCAAAACATGGCCATCGCGGGCCTGGTCGTCATCGAGCAGGACGACTACAAGGACTTTGTATGCCACCAGAGGGCTGATTTCAGCGTTTCTGGGAGCCCCACATCGGACAACATTGATGATATTCAGACGATCCCTGCGATCCTCCATATCAGCAACAGGGACGGGCAGGCACTGAGGAAGCTGGTGAAGCAGGGAGGAGTCCGGGCTCACATTGTCTCCGAGATGGATACGGGCTGGAAATCCATCCCGCTCCTTGAGACGGAGATCAGGGGAAACGAGGAGGCCGACAAGTTCATCCTCGTCAACGCACACGTGGACACCCCGCCGTTCAGCCCAGGCGTGGTTGACAACCTCTCGGGCAATGTCGCCGTAATGGAGCTAGCAAGGCTCATCAGCGCCGAGAGGGACAAGCTGAGGAGGAGCGTCAGGATAGCCATCTGGCCGGGACACGAGATAGGCAGGTACGCGGGGTCCACCTGGTACAACGATTTCAGGTGGCACGAGCTGAGGCACAGGTGCTTCGCCAGCTATAACATTGATAGCCCCGGAGCTGAGGGGGCGACTAAGTTCAGGGACATTCAGATTACCGAGGTGATGGACGCTGCCTTGGACAGCGTCAAGGCCGTTACTGGTGAGGGCGTCGAGAGCTACAGGTGGGCGACGAGGGCTGGCGACGGGAGCTTTTGGGGCACAGGCATGCCTCACGTCAGCATCACCACGAGCAGACCCGAGGATCTCTATGATCCCCACGTCAACTATAGTGGAGGAGGATGGTGGTGGCACACTCCGTACGCGACGATGGAACACGGCGACGTGAACGTCCTCGAGATGGATGTCAAGGCCGAGATGAACTTCATCATCAGGATGGTGAACAGCCCCGTGCTGCCGTTCAACTTCGATAAATACGCGGAGAGGATGCACGAGATTCTAACCGAGATGCAGGAGAAATCCGAGAAGGTTAGGGATTACTTTAACCTGGATGGGCTCATCAAACGCGCTGAAACTTTCGTAGAGTTATCCAAGCGTCTTGAGAAAACCATCGTGGAAAAAGCGGTGACGCTCTCAGATGGGCAGGTCAATGAGCTGAACGAGACACTCATGTGGGTCTCAAGGCACATCAACCCCGTCGCCCATAGCAACGCCGGTCCAAGCGAGCAGACTAGTATGGAGACCTTCGGTGCCCTGCCTTTCCCGAGGATCGCGGAGATCATCGACCTTGTAAAGATGAACCATCAGAGCCACGAGTTTAATCTGCTCCACAACAAACTCGTGAGACAGAGGAACATAGTCGAGGAGGGCTTCTACCAAGCGAACCAGCTCATCGAGAGGACCCTTGAGTCGCTCTCATGACTCCTACCCCTTTCCGCGTCGGCCTATTACTGACCTACAGGTGCAGCGCCGAGTGCCGACACTGTTTCTTCGAGTGCTCGCCCCGTAGAACCGAGGTTATGACCCATCAGACGGCTCAGCGTGTTATCACTGAGGCAGTGAGCCTCGGAGCTAAATGGGTCAGTTTCTCGGGAGGTGAGCCGTTTCTCGAATACGATTCCTTGAGGGACTTGATTTCATTATCAAGTGAGAACGGGCTGAACACAGAGGTGGTTTCCAATGGTTTCTGGGGAGAAACAATTGAGAAAGCTCAAGGGGTGCTGAAACCGCTGATCGAGGCTGGGCTGGATGTGCTGAATCTGAGTGTTGATGATTTTCACTGCGAGTACGTGCCCTTTGAGTCGGTGAGGAACGCTTATTGGGGCGCTGTTGATCTCGGGGTGAAGATAGTACTCATGGTCTCAACGGGAAAGGACAGCGAGATAACCTCGGAGAGCCTCCCAGAGCTGCTTGGAGACGACAGGATTCAGGTAGCTGGGAAAAGTAGAATCCTCAACTCCCATGCGGTACTTTTCGAGACCCAGTTCACTCCGATTGGAAGAGGCGCGGGTCTGAGGTACGATCCCGTTCATTTCACCGAGATCAGGTGCGGTGAGGTTCTTAGGGACATCGGAGTAGCCCCGAACGGCGACGTCATGCCTTGTTGCGGACCCCTTGGCACGAGAAACGTGTTGGGCAATATCAATGAGGAAGGTCTCGGTTTGATCCTAGACCGTGCGGGGCGGGAACCGAGGTACAAAAGAATCCGTGAAGGGGTCAATGTAGATGGTCGCTATTCATCCAGATGCCATGCCTGTGTTGAGAATTAGTTGGGAAGGAAGCCCTTTCGGGCTCAATGGCGTCTCCCATAATGGGACACAGGCATCTAGAACCCAGATTCGATAATAACGTGTTGTATGTGGGTGATACCTACACACGTCCCTCAAGGCGGTCCCTGAGGAACTCAACCTGACCCATGAATGTGCCGTCTAGCATATACGCGTCAAACGTGTCCATGTCCACCAGTTTATTTCTGAACAATGGACCAAGCAGACTATCGGGGGCCTCAGAGTTTACAGGGAGTCCTCCTAGAAGGTCATTGAACATGGGCATCACGATGATCTCGGGGTTCCCGCACTCAAAACCATACTCCTCCTCAAAGACGTTTAGTGCCTCCTCTTCCTCCTTGAGCCTGATATTGTCCTGGTTCAGGAACGCGGCTGCCAGTCTTTCCACGTTCGGTTTGCCTCTGAGCCATGCTGGCCTCGAGATTCGCACCCCGAGGGGCGTGTTCAGCATCACTGTTGGATGATTATGCGCCATGATGATGGCATCCGAGGTCATCACGGCTGGGTTTGGCCATGCATGGCCGTGAAAAGCAGCCACCTGGAAGCCGTCCCCGAATATTACTCCCTTGGATGTGTGGAGGTGAACCTCATCGGGAAGGTACTTTTGGATGTTGGCGTCGTGGTTCCCCCGGGTGATGTCAATGAACTGCACGGCCTCAAGGAGCGCGTTAAAGAAAAGCGGTATCTCCCTCTTCTCAGAGAAGCTAGTTGCCGGGACGCCGTGTTTGACGTCCCCGAGTAACACAAGTCTGTCTGGTTTATGTTCCTCAAGCAGGACCATCATCTCCTCGAGTATCCTGTTCCACTGGTACGGGATGCTGATGCCCTGCCTTGAGAGTTCATACTCTAGGCCGAGGTGCAGGTCCGCCGCCAACATCACTCTCTCACCTGACTCGACCATCAACGCTGGGTTGGGAGTCAGGAGTTTGATCATCAGGTCTCACCTTGAGCCACGGAATATAAGATTCACCCAATGGATGGGGCTATAAACGGGGCAGGTGCGAGTATTCATTATGGCGTCGCTACGTGAGCACCTCGTACTGGAGCAGGTCATTCGGGACCTGAGGATCCAGAAAGAGATATCACGGCAGAACTGGCAGCGATTGAGGGACGTTTTCGGGAATCGGTTCGATAATGCGTGGCGCCTCGTTACCGAGAACAGGGTCAAGAAGTACGTGTTCAAGCCCAGTGGTAGAACCCTGTGGGTCGCCATCGGTAACAACGCCGAGTACATGATCTACAGTCATGCTGGTTACTGCGGCTGCAGCGATTTCTACTTCAGGGTCCTTGACGAGGAGAAGGCTTACTGCTACCACCTCCTCGCCCAGAAGCTAGCCGAAGCCCTTGAGCACTTCGACCTTATCGCGGAGGACGATGAAGCCTATGACAGCCTCACCGCCATCTGGAAAAGATACAGCGTCATGGACTAGAGCTAAACCTAAATAACGAACCCGCATCATAGGCTACAGTATGTCCATCCCAGTGCTGTTCGATTTCGCGAACTCGGCGATACTGCTTCTGTCAGTGACCGCGCTAATTCTGGCGTTCATATACATATACGCGTCCGAGACCAAGAAACAGCAGTGATAGGTAATCAAAACCCTCTTTACTCTCTTTGACACGAAACTATTCTGAAGTTTATGTCCACACAGGATATCATCAAGAAAATATTGGCTTTGAAGCCCAACCTGACAGAGGCGGCGGTCAGGGAGCTAATCGAGAAGGAGAGGGCCAAGGCCGCTGGTTTACTCACGGAGGCAGCCGCAGCGCACCTCGTCTCCAGCAACCTGGGCATAAACGGCGCAGGCGAGCGCATCGAGGCGAAACTCAAGATACGAGACCTGACCCCAGGCCTCAGCGACGTCAGCCTCACAGGCCGCGTTATACAGGTATTCCCAAGCAGGACCTTTGAGAGGGACAACCAGAAGCAGGGCAAGGTCCTCAGGATGATCATAGGGGACGCTACTGGTTCAGCGGTCCTCGTATTTTGGGACGAGAAAGCCGACCATGTGGAGGCGTCCAAGCTTGAGCCGGGCAAGATAGTGCGGCTACTCCATGGATACAGCAGGGAACGCCGGGGCAACGTTGAGGTAAACGTGGGAAACCGCGGGCAGCTGTTCATGGAGCCCATGGACGCCGTTGAGGAGGATTTTCCATCACTGGACTCTTTCTTCCTGACACCGGCTGATATCCACGCGGAGGGACCTACACACCTTGAGGGAGTCGTAATGGACAGCTTCCCCGTAAACACATTCAACAGGCAGGACGGGTCCGAGGGCAAGGTAAGCCGTCTAGTGCTGGAGGAAGGTGGCGCGAGGATCAACCTGGTGCTCTGGGACGACAGGGTCGAGG
This sequence comes from Candidatus Bathyarchaeota archaeon, assembly GCA_013619005.1. Lineage (GTDB taxonomy): Archaea > Thermoproteota > Bathyarchaeia > TCS64 > TCS64 > RBG-16-57-9. Next base: position 9,783 of record JABXKY010000338.1, read on the forward strand.
AGTTCGGTAGTATAGAGCGGGGGACAAGGATCAGGGTCATCAGCGGCAACGTCCGAACGGGGAACACGGGCAGCCCCGAGGTTCACATTGGGTGGGACACCGCCATCAAGATCATCAAGAAGAACGACAAACCCTTAGAGGCAGTTCCATTCTGGACCAAGATCGGAAACCTCAGCGAGAGCATGGGAAGCGTCAACGTCGCGGCCCTCGCCACCCAGGTAAGCGAGGAGCGGCAGTTCGTCAGGAAGGACGGTACAGAGGGCAAGGTGAGATCCGTCCTACTAGAGGACGACACGGGAACAGTCAGGCTCAGCATGTGGGACGAAGACGCCGACAAGGCAGAGGAGATGGAGGAGGGAACCATCATCGTCGTGGAGAACGGCTACACAAGAGCCGGTTACGGCGGCATCGACCTCAACGTCGGGAGGAACGGCAGGCTTCACATCAACCCAGAGGATTTCGAGATGGATATCCCCGAACTTGAGAGAAAGGTCACCGACATCATTGATCTGATTGAGGGACGGCAGAACATCTCCATCCGGGGGCAGCTCCTCGACGACCCGGTGCAGAGGGACATCGACACATCCAGGGGACCAACCACCGTCACCAACTTTAGGATCGACGACGGAACCGGTGAGGCGAGGGTCAGCCTGTGGAGGGACCTGGCAGAGGCCGCCATGGATCTGACCGCGGGAGCCGAGGTCAGACTTGAGTACATGAACATCAGGGAGCCCTTCGACGGGCTCATCCAGGCGAGCTCTGGTAACTTTACGAAATTAATCGTAGAGAAGGAATAAGCCCCTAATCTACCTTAATTGTTTAAAATATTTTATAAAAAGGATTATTGGGGCCTAAGCGGCCTCAATCTTGCTTAAAGCCTTCTCGAAAATCTCTAGGCTGGGGTCAATTAGGTCCCTCGTGATAGTCAGCGGAGGCATCCACCTTATCACGTTGACGCCGCAGTTCACGATGGCCAGGCCGTTCCTGAAGCAATCCATCATGATCTCCTCTGTCTCCTTGGAGGCGACCTCCTTGCTGTCCTTGTCCTTAACGACTTCCACGCCCACCATGAGGCCCTTGCCCCTGACATCACCGATCATGGGGTGAACCTCCATCATCTCCTCGAGGCGCTTCTTGATGTACCCTCCCTCGACCTCGGCGTTCTTCAACAGGTCCTCCGTCTTGATGATATCCAGCACCGATAAAGCCGCCGCGCAGCTCACCGGGTTACCACCGAATGTTGATGCATGGCTTCCCGGCGTCCAATCCTGGATCTCTGCCTTGCTCGCCATGACCCCCAGCGGCATGCCTGCCGCGATGCCCTTGGCGACACAGACGATGTCGGGCTCAACGCCCCAGTGCTCTATGGCGAACCATTTACCGGTCCTGCCCACCCCAGACTGCACCTCGTCTACCGCGAACAATATCCCGTGCTCGTCCAGCAGCTTCTTGAGCTTGGGGAAGTAGGCGTCAGGTGGTACAACGTACCCGCCCTCGCCCTGGATGGGCTCAGCGATAAGCATCGCCACCTCCTCGGGTGGCACGTACTTGTGGAAAAGGTGGTCGTCTATGTAATCAACACAGGCCATATCGCAGCTATCGCAGTCCAGATTGAATGGGCACCTGTAGCAGTACGGGTAAAACACGTGTTCAACCCCGGGGATGAGCGGGGCGAACCTGCGCCTCTGGTATGGCTTGGATGCCGTGAGGCTGACCGCCCCCAGGGTTCTCCCGTGGAAGCTCCCAATGTAAGCGATGTACCCCTGCCTCCCCGTATGCCAGCGGCTCACCTTCATGGCCGCCTCAATGGCCTCTGCCCCGCTGTTGCCGTAGAAGACCTTCTTGTCGCCCCCCATGGGCAGGATCTTAGCCAGCTCCTCCCCCAGCTCCACGTAGTTATCGTAGTAAAAATCCGTGTAGCTGTAATGGATGAACTTGTCCACCTGGTCTTTGATGGCCTCCTTGAGCTTGGGGTGGCCGTGCCCGACGCTGCACACCGCCAACCCGGCGTTCATATCAATAAACTCGTTACCGTCAACGTCCCTGACGATGTTTCCCTCAGCGCTCTCAACCACAAGCGGGTAAGCCCTGCCAAAGCTGGGTGAGATGACCGCCGCGTCCCTATCCACGATCGCCTTGGCCTTTGGGCCAGGCGGCGTGACCTTGATCTTTGGGTATGTCATTCGTTGTCGTTGAAGGGGTGTATCTATCCGTTTAAAAAACTGCTTAGCTGGGGGCAATTACTATCTCTATAATAGATACCTTCGCCTCGTTCCCGTCATCGCGTGTCAAGACATCGGTGCCTATCCTGGTCTTCCGCACCACCAAGTCCCTGAGGAAAACCCTGCGCAGCAGCTCCAGGGTGTCCACCGCCTTGTTGATGTGTTTACCCCTAGCCCTTATCATGACGGTCTCGTTGCCGTCGTTGAACAATGTGATGCATGCCACCACGTAGTTCATGACGGGTTTCACCCCCATAATCACTAGGTCGCGTTTCGGTTTCTCGGTCATCGAGCATCCTCTCTCCATGAATCTGTAAACTGGTCCCTTGACGGGGGTCTACACGATGGGAAAGAATATCCTCGCCGCTATAACGGCTACAATGAGTACCACAGCTGCCCCTAACGCGAACTCCGGCGGGATCTTGACGCCGTTGGTCTCGTCCTGGAAGAACCTCATCAGGCCTGCGCTGCTCTGCGGCATGCTCGTGTTTTGCTGTTTTTTCTTTTTACTCATTGTTGTTCGCCTGAGTTAACTCACGAGTCCAATAATAACCTTTCCAAGCTAGTCCTTTGCCTTCGGTTTCATGAATGACATGAGGTTGAACTGGTTCTGGGTCTCCTCATCGGGCTCCTCGTAGAACAGCGAGTCAATCTCCTCCTCGACGAGCCTGATCCTGTCCACGTAGTAGTCCCCCAGATCGTACTTGTAGATGATATCCCTGGCCGCTTTGAGGTACTTTGTGATGCCTCCCTTGTACACCGTCTGAAGAATCCGTCCTCCGCAGCGGTCGCAGACCCCCTTCAGCGGCGGTCTCCTGTACTTTTTGTTGCACTTGCTGCACCTGAACTTTTGCCTGGTGAACGCCCTGAGGTTGCCCACTATGTCCTTCATGAAGTGGCTGTTGAGGATCTTGAGGCCGACGGTCTTGCCCTCGACGGCCCTCAGCTTCTTGGTGAGGTCTAGTTGGCTCTCCAGCTTGTCAAGCATGGACTTGAGGACGTTGTAGGCGCCCAGATGGCTTCCCAGGTTGATGTTGGTGCACTCGTGGGTGTAGTGCTGGCCTGTGTACTGGGCCGCTGTGCCGAGGCGGGCTCCGAGGGTGTCCACGAGCGGACCGAACTCTGTCGGGCCGGCCCTCCTCTTGCTCATGGCGTAGAACTCTGGAGGGTAGCGGGAGATGACGTCCACGTTGTGGCTCTCCTTGTCCACCTCGCTGGGGTTCAGGTTGGGGATGACGAACAGTGGGGCGTCCATCAGCCCTCCACTCGCCTCTGGGAGGTATGCTTTGCTGAAGTTTAGCAGAGGGTCAAGAGCCATCATGATGGCGTCCTCGTCTCCGTCGCAGTTTCTCCGCTTGGCCGCGTGCCAGTATGGGTGGGCGTAGCAGTTGCGCACCGTGGTCCAGCCGATTATCCTTCCGACGATGGCGGCGCTTGTGTGGGGCGCCATGCCGAAGACTATCTCTCCTACTATCTGGTCCCTGGACGTCCTGTTGTACTCGGGCTCCATCTTGTAAAAGTCACGGAGCTCGTCATCGAGGAAGTTGGTGACTTTGACTAGGTAGTCGCCGCAGTCCTCGGGGAGCACGATATCCTGGACGAACAACTCAAGCATCTGGTCTCCCCTAGTCAGTGGCTCCCCGTGCATGTCAACCGTGTAACCTAGCTCAATGAGCCTCTCGATGGGTGTCCCCACCTCATCTGGTGTGAAGTGTGTGAGCGGGATATCGGTGAGGTCGAACCTGAGGGTGCCGTCCTTGAAAACGCTGAGGTCGTAACGGGCTCTCAGTATGCCTTTCCCAAGGTGTTCAGGCATCTTGGTGTCGCTCATGAGGCGCTTGACGCATTTGATCTTGTCGGGGAGGCTGCCGCCGATGTGTTTTCTGGCGCTCTCCAGCTGTACACGGAGGTCGATCTCCGCCCACCCATAGGCAACGGTGTTTATCTTACAT
>JABXKY010000271.1 GCA_013619005.1 Candidatus Bathyarchaeota archaeon
TGTGAGGGCGAGGCTCGTGGAGAAGGCTGTCCCAGAGGTCCCGCTTGAGGTGGGGCCTGTTTTCGGCAGGGAGAAGATCGAGGATCCGGTCGTTGAGGTCAAGGGCTCCCCGGAGAGCTTCGTGGTAGCTATTCCAAATCATGACATAGCAGGGGATGAGCTGATAGTGAAAGGGGAAAGCCTTGACGATGTCTCCATCATGTTGGAGCTGGGTAACCCCGTCGTAGATGATATAGTTACTGTGGGCGTGGAGAGCACGCTGCTAAGAGTGATAAAATACATCAGGGGGGTGCAGGTCAACCTCATGGGAGGCACTGTTGACTCCCTCCTAGTTTCAGAGGGGGCCAGGGAGAGCGGATTCGAGTATGAACACCTCCTGAAGGTGATCCAGGTCGAGTTGAGAAACAAGTTCCCCATGATAGGGCCTATGAGGATCAGCTTGCTACTTGATCATGCTGAGATCGAAAAACTGAGCCCAGGTATCAAATCGTTCAAGGACGAGAGGAAGGCGCATATTGGTGAGGCTACCGAGGAGAGCGTTGAGGCTTTCTACGGGTGTATGAGGTGCGCCAGCTTCAGCCTCAGTCATGCATGCACGGTTTCGCCCGATCGCCCATCCCAGTGCGGGTCAAGCCCATGGTGGGTATTGAAGGCCCAGGCGTTACTGGCGCCAGGTAATGTTTACTACAATTGCACGCTAATAGAGAAGGGTGAACTGATTGACCCCGTGAAGGGGGAGTACAGCGGGGTAAACAAGGCAACCAAGGAGCGTACAGGGGGAAGGGTAGAGAGGGTCTATCTGCACAGCATCTTTGAGCACCCGCACACCGCCTGCAGCTGTTTCCAGAACGTGGCGTACTACATCCCGGAGCTTGATGGTATAGCACTGGTGGACAGGAAATATGCAGGAGGGGCACCCGGTGGCTGGACTTGGACGAGGCTGGCCAACAACGTGGCGGGTTACCAGAACCCCGACGGCTTCACTACCTTCGCGACCCAATACCTGAAGAGCCCCAAGTTCTTCCAGGCCGATGGAGGATATAATAGGGTAGTTTGGATGACAAGCTCGCTGAAAACAATAGCCGGAGACTCTATCCCCGAGGAAAGGAGACCACGGATCGCTACCGAGAAGGAGACGACCACCCTGACCGAGCTTGAAGGGTTCCTAGGCTCTTCTCAGAGCCTTTCCTGGTAGGGCACCCGTGTGCTCAGCCTTCTCTATCACCACTTCACCGTTGACGATGACATAGGGTATTCCGGCCGCGTACCTCTGTGGATCGGTGAACGTGGCGACGTCCCGAACATCGTCTGGGTGGAACAAGGTTATGTCCGCGACGTATCCCTCCCTGAGCAACCCGCGGTCCTTGAATCCCATCTTCTGGGCTGGCGCGCCTGTCATCTTCCTGACAGCCTCGGGCAGTGAGATCACGCCCTCCCTGACATAGTAGCCGAGGACCCTGGGGAAGGTGCCGTAGAGTCTCGGGTGCGGGATCATTTTCTCCCAGATTCCCTGTGGGCTTATGGCCGAGCCGTCGCTTCCCACCATGCCGTATGGGCTCTTCATGACCCTCCTGACGTCCTCCTCGTCCATGCCGAACATGACGCTGGGGACCTGGGTGTTCTCCATGATGAGGAGCTTGATATATGCATCGAAGGGCTCCAGCCCCATCATCCCTGAGATCTCCTGGATGTGCTTGCCGTTGTACTGGGGGTTATTCTTGGCGTTTGTAACCAGGATCTTGTCCCAGCCATAGTTTAGGCGGAGCTCTTTCCTGATCTGCTCCTTCTTCGCCGGGTCCTTGAGGACCTCAAGCATCTTGGCGGCGCCCCCATCGTGAGCCCAGTGGGGCAGCAGGGCCGTCAGCCCGGTGCTGGACGCGATGTACGGGTACTGGTCGAAGGTTACCTCGACGCCCTTGTCTCTGTACTTCTCGACGAGGGCGAGGCTTTCCTTGGTCTTGCCCCAGTTCTTGACGCCGCTGGCCTTGAAGTGGGCGATCTGGACGGGTGTGTCACCGTCCTTCCCTATCTCGCACGCCTCGGTTACGGCGTCGAGGAGTGTGTCTCCTTCCCCCCTGATGTGGCTGAAGTAGATTCCATTATACTCGGAAACCACCTTGTTGAGCTCGGTTATCTCTGCCTGGTCACCGTAGACGCTTGGTGGATAGATGAGCCCTGTACTCATACCCCATGCGCCCTGCATCATGGCGTCCCTGACGTGTCCCCTCATTTTCTCAAGCTCGGCGTCGGTTGGTGGCCTGTTCTCGTGCCCTAGGACGTTTGCCCTTACCGTTCCGTGTCCCACCACTGCCGCGATGTTCAGCGCGATTCCCTGCTTGTCTAGGAGGTCCAGGTAGCTCGCCATGGTGGTCCAGTTGAACTTAAAGTCGTCCGGTACGCTGCTCCTTGAGTAGGTCTCCCTGTACTCCCTGAGGCCCTCGTACATGGGAGCAGCGGAGTTCCCGCATTGTCCCACCACCTCCGTGGTTACGCCCTGCCTGATCTTGCTGTGAGCCATGGGGTCGATGAGAGCAGGGAGGTCACTGTGGCTGTGGATGTCGATGAAGCCCGGGCTGACGATGTGCTCCTTTGCATCAATTACATTGTCTGCCTTGCCAAGGTCTCTTCCCAGTTTGACTATCCTTCCCTTCTCGATGGCTACATCGGCTCTGTACCAGGGGTTGCCGGTGCCGTCGATGATTTTGCCTTTTTTAATCAGAATATCATACGTCAATATGATTCACGGGTTATTCTCCGCGTCGTTAGGGTTTAAAACCGTCTATGGAAATGGGAGCTACTTCTTTCGAAGGAACTTGATCTTCCTGACCCTGTAGGGAGATACATTCTTCTTGTAAACCTCAATGAGCCCTTTCTGGACAAGCCCCGGGACGGCCCCACTTTCCCGTGGGGTCAACTGTCTGCACATCACGTCGCTCTGGCAGATCAAGTCATAGACCTTTTGCTCGGCTGGGCTTAGTTTGACCTGAGCGCGCGCCCGTTTTCATTGAAGCCGAAAATAGAAATACCTTGAGTGCTCTACTCTGTGTGAATTAAATGAACCCCGACAAATACTATTCAGAGCTAGGGGCATCCTACGAGCCTGGGGTGCTCACCACCGTGGTCCTTGCGGCCGAGGAGTTGAAGAGGCAGGGCAAGAAGATCATCGGCCTGACAGGAGGCATGTACGACGTTGAGAGCTTCCCGTGGAGGGAGGTAAAGTCCACTCTCATGGACGCCTCGGAGGAGGACTGGAAGGTCATGCTCCAGTACGGCAGCACGCGGGGTATCCAGCCCCTCAGGGAGGAGATCTGTGAGTGGATGAAGGGCCACGGCATCGAGGCCGACCCCTACACCGAGATAATGATTATGACGGGCAGCCAGGAGGCGCTGGACATTGTGGCCCGTATCTTCATGGATCCGGGTGACGTGGTCATAGTCGGGGCTCCCACGTACCTGTCGGCGCTCACGGCGTTCGAGCCCAGTAAGCCCGATATCAGGGAGGCGAAGCTGGACAAGGACGGCATGGACCCGGAGGCGCTGGAGGAGACCATCAAGCAGGTCCTGGCGGAGGGTAAGGAGGTGAAGCTCCTGTACATAATCCCCACGTTCCAGAACCCCATGAGCAGCATGCTCACCATGGAGAGGCGGGAGAGGATCATGGCGCTGGCCAAGAAGTACGATTTCCTCATCCTTGAGGACAACCCCTACGGGTACATCACCTTCGAGGACGAGATGCCCAAGCCCATCAAGGCGTTGGACGACGAGGGCAGGGTCATGTACACCAGTACCTTCAGCAAGATCGTTAGCCCGGGTATGCGCATCGGCTGGCTTGTGGCCAGGAAGGAGTTCATCGTCAAGATGGCGGAGGCCAAGGGCAGCACCATCATCAGCAACGACTTGGTGAGCCAGTACGCGGCCGCCAAGCTGTTTGAGAGGGGCGACGTTGACAGGCAGATAGTGAAAATGAAGAAGGTGTACAGGAAGAAACGGGATGTGATGCTGGAGACCATGGACACCTACTTCCCCAAGGAGGCAAAGTGGAACGCCCCCAAGGGCGGATTGTTCCTGTGGGTGGAGCTTCCCGAGAAGGTGAACGCTACGGAGCTCCTCATGGAGGCCGTGAGCCGGGGGGTGGCCTACCTGCCTGGCAGCAGTTTCTTCAGCAGCGATGTGCACAACCACATGAGGCTGAACTACAGCCACCCCAGCATCGATGACATCGTGGAGGGCATCAAGATACTGGGGACCCTGCTCAAGGAGCGGGTGTAAACCCTTTTCTTGCATCAAGTAACCTGTCATAAGGCGAAAAAATATTGGGTTAAAACCCGTCAATCTATCAGTATTTTCCACTTATCGTGACCCAGTCAGGGCTGTTCTCTGGGAAATAGGGCTGGTTTCGCCTATGATACGGGTACCCCCCCCCTATTTATTCCGTAACCTTTTTACTGAAGCGGTGAGGATGTTTGGTGGGTAACCGGCCAAAGGGCGTGGGACCCACCCGAACCCATTCCGAACTCGGAAGTTAAACCACGCTCCGTTTGCGACATTAGTGATGTCTTCGGCTTCGCGAAATCGCGAAAGCTGGCAGCCCACCTTTTCAATACACAAAAAGGCTTAGATTCCCGTCGGCGTTACCTCATGTATCATGAAGGTCTTGGTCACGGGGGGCGCCGGTTTCATCGGCGTCAACCTCATTGAAATGCTTCTGGAAAAGACTGACTGGGAGGTCCACGTCCTGGATAACTTCACCACCTCGGACAACGGTATGCTGGAGAGGGTCATAGGGGACTCCATGCGGGTCAAGGTCTTCAACGGGGACATCAGGGAGATGGATGATATCATAGCGGCCATGGAGGGCTGCACATATGTGGTCAGCCTCGCGGCCCAGTCAGGCGTTCTGCCGTCCGTGGAGGACCCCATCTACGATATGGAGCTCAACGTCAAGGGCGTCATCAACATCCTGAGCTCAGCGGTGGACTTGGGCGTCAAGAAGGTGGTGCACGCCTCATCAAACGCCCTGCTGGGCGAGGGAAAGCTGCCCCTCAACGAGGAGCGAATCCCCCAGCCGATGGCACCCTACGGGGCGAGCAAGCTGGCAGGGGAGGGGTACCTGTCCGCGTGGGCGGCCAGCTACGGGTTGAACACGGTGGCGCTGCGTTTCAGCAGCGTCTACGGCCCCAAGTCCATCAACAAGGGCTCGGCCATCGCCAAGTTCATCAAGCAGATCATGGACGGTGACCAGGTGGAGATATGGGGCGACGGGTCACAGACCCGTGACCTGGTCTACGTCAAGGACATCGCCAACGCCATTTACTTGAGCCTTGTAACGGACCTGCCCAATAGGTACGAGGTCATTCACATCGGCACCGGCGAGGAGATCAGCATCGAGGAGGTGTTCGACCTCATATACCAGAAGTTCCTGGACAGGGGATACGAGCCCAAGCCCGCCCTCCACACGGACTGGAAGCCCGGTGAGATCAGGAAGAACTGGTCAAGTATCGAGAAGGCCCGCAAGGTCCTGGGCTTTGAGCCACAGGACAGCTTCGATGAGAACATCGAGAAGACCATCGAGTGGTTCATCGAGAACTATGAGGGAAAACAGTGAAGACCATCCTCTGCTACGGGGACTCGAACACTTGGGGCTACGACCCCGCCACCCAGACAAGGTTCCCGAGGGACATAAGGTGGCCAGGGGTCCTCAGGAGTGAGCTCGGGGAAGGATACATTGTCATCGAGGAGGGCCTCAACGGAAGGACCACTGTCTGGGACGACCCCATCGAGCTGGACAAGAACGGGGCAACATACCTGCGCCCCTGTATCCAGACCCACAAGCCCTTTGACCTGGTCATCATCATGCTGGGCACCAACGACCTGAAGACAAGGTTCAGCCTTCCTACCTACGATATAGCTAGCGGGGCAGGCGTCCTAGTGGATATAGTAAAGAAGAGTGACACCGGTATCGGAGGAGAGGCCCCCGA
>JABXKY010000057.1 GCA_013619005.1 Candidatus Bathyarchaeota archaeon
GACATCGTACCAGTCAAAAGACGCGGAAGTGTCATTCACCTTGAGCAGCTCGATCCTGGTCTCAAGTACCCCATAAGGCTCATGGAACTCAACCATGGTTCTTGTGGCAACTAGCTCAGGAGGAGCATCTGGTTCGGCAAGGACATAATCAAGCCATCCTTGGATTACGTTGAGAATGGTCGGTGTTTCCTCGTAGTCTTTCACCACGAGGACGTGTTCAATTACAGACCCATGGGACTCTTGAAGCCACACACCGTTGGCTACGGCCTTGGTGGTATTATCTGTCTCGCCGCTTAGAGTCTGAGATAAGCTGTGGATTGAATGAATTTGGTCTGAGGCGTTCCCGTAAAAGACCATGATTTCCCCTTCCTGTAGCGCATCTCCCAGCTCATACTCGTTATACGCGGGGACATCTACGAGGTGGATGATTACACCGGAGTCATGTTTGAGTACCATGTGCCCGAGTTGAATTTCGCTCGCAGTCGCCGTTGAAGTGGAGGCGAGAAAAATGAACAAGAGGAGCGCTGTAAGCCGGGGTTTTATCAACGTGATGATAATCTGGTATACTCCCCTATTTAGATTGATACAAGTTATCATTACCCGTCTTTCTGAACTCGTAGTAACTGAAGCCGACAAGGTACAGGCCCGTGAACATGATGGGTAACACCACCAGCCATATGCTGTACTCGGGGACCAGCACGCTGAGTATGGCAATCACTCCGCAGACCTTGAAAAGCAAGCCAGCTTTCTCATGTGTTGACCGCCACACCTCGTCGCTACTGAGGGTCCAGGGCGTCCTGATCCCATAGAACCAGTTCCTCTCGGCCTTGGACATAAAGTGGCCCAAGAAATAGAGCATTATCCCCACGCCAGGGACGACGACTCGGGTCATGTTGAACTCGTACCCCAGGTTCTGGGCGATGAACAGCACGTTGAAAAACGTGAAGTAGACGAGAAGCAAGTTCATGGTGTTCGAGAAGTAACCAGTGGACACCTTGAGCTTCCCCTGGGGATCGATGCGGGGGAGGACATAGTATATGCCCAGTACAAAGGCCTGGACAAGCTGCATCAGGAGGAAGCCGTAAAGTTTTGACGAGTACCCGTCCGGTGTGCCGCCCGCCCCCCAGTGAATGATTATCCTCTCGGGAAGCATCGGGTATGTCACTAGGCTGATAATTAGATTGGCCACGAAGATTGCGAGCCCTATCCTTGATCCTGATTCCTTCTTGTCATTCATTATTTTAATCAACTCTCATAATTGTTGAGGCACATAAACTTTGTTTGATGGTAATAGACAAAAATTTATTTGCAAGACCCGGTCTTAGAAGGTGCGAGCCTTGGTAGCTCAGTGGTAGAGCGGCAGCCTTGTAAGCTGTTGGCCGCGGGTTCGACTCCCGCCCGAGGCTCCACTTCATATACATGTAGTCTCTGACCCGTGCATGAATCTCTATCCCTAGATTGAGTTTAAGTAGACCAGAAAACCAATCGGTTGAATATTAACCGAACCGCGTTACTTTTTCTTGGAAGCACGCTTCTTGGCGGGTGCTTTCTTCGCAGCCTTCTTGGGCCCCCGCTTCTTCTTTGGAGGCTCCTCTCCCTCGTGCTGACGCCTGACGTGCTGCTTCATCCCAGTCTCGCTGTTGAAGGTCTTTCCACAGATCCGACATGGCACGGCGATGGCTTCAAGCTCGATGTTCTTGCCCAGTAGGTCCTTCTTGAGTTTTTTTATGAGTTTCTCTCCCTCGGCGTAGCTCAGCTTCTTGCTTGTTTTGAGCCTGACACCAACTGTGAGATTATAGTTTCTGAATTCCTGCTCATCCCTCTCCAGGCCAACCTCGTTAACTGTGCCCAGTAGTTTTGGATCTTCTTGTGCCATCGTTTCACCAGACAGGAATCTAAGGATTGAAAGGGATAAGGGCTTAAAAATTAATCCCTGTAAATGGATTGTCCCGTGAAATGATTATTGGAGTACGGTTATCGGGGACAATCCAAAAACACGTATTTATTGTCTGTTTATTATAATACTAAGCGTTATCTTCAACGAAATTGCTTTAAACTCGTACAACAACCCGTTGGTGGTAAAAATAAAATGGGTTTCAAGTTGGATGAATGGGGATCATTCTCAAAGGTGGGAACGGGCTACGCGACGGATGTGGATGGGAAATGGTGCAGCTTCCTCGAGACAAAGAAAGGAGCCTACAGAGGAAATCATATTCACCCCTACGACCAGTACACGGTCCTGCTCGGGGGCTCGGCAATGGTGGTCAAGGAAATCGACGGCAAGCTAGTAGAGTACCCCATGACCGAGAACGAGGTCCACGTGACACCGAAAGGCTTGGCTCACATCCTCGTGCCCCTAGAGGACGCGGTTCTCTACGAGTGGTGGCAGGGGCCCTTCGAGGCGGAGCCATGTCCCGGTGTATTCGATGAGTACACTGAAAACAGAGATGGGCCTTCTGATTAGGCCGCCTTCTTACCAAAACTGACCACGAGGTCAACGAGCTTCTTAGAGTCAATCTCAGCCCTTGCCCTCCAGTCAAGGTACAGGATGCCCGAATCGTCCTCGCCCAGGTATCCCTGATGGATGTACCTGTCGATGTTGAGCTTGACCCTCCAGCCGGGCAGCTTATCCTGCAGGATACGCTCCACGTCCTGGCGCGGAACCTTGCCCTGCTTAGAGATTATGTAGGCCACTGACACGGCCAATCCCGCTATGTCGTCGATACGCCAGCCGATGGTCTTCGCCGTCTTCTGGTCAACGGTCCCCCTCATGATGATGTAGTACCTTGCGTCCTGCAGCTGGGCGTTTGTGGGCTCCACGATATCTGGCTCCTCTAGGACCCGTGTGACCTTGAGGTCAAGTGGCTGGAGCTGTTTGTCCAGAACCTCGATGATGTTCTGCCAGTCGGCTCCCAGCTCCTTACGCAGCTCCCAGCCGCGCACACCGGGCAGCCTGTGGTGTGTGAAGAATAGTAGGTGGACCGCGTCCTTTAGCTTCCTCTGGTATACCTGCTCCGTCTTGCTCACTCGTTTCGCCATAGTTTCCACTCCTCGTAATCTACCATCATTGGCAGGCTGACCTTCTGCTGACCCGGGTCTGGCCGGGGCTCCACGTTGTGGATGATCTTGGTCTCCTCCATGAGCCTGTCCCAGTGGGCGTTTGCATATCCATATCCGACCATGAAGACGGTCCGGTATGCCCGGTAGACGGTTCCCTCGTAGGTCTCCGCCCCTATCCACTCCCAGTAATCGATGATGCCTCCAGGCCCAACACGTTCCCCTAGCTCATTCCAGAAGTTCTCGACAATTTCAGTGAACCCTTCCCCAGGAAGGAAGCCCAGTTTTATTGCCTCGTCCATGCTGGCGTACTCGGTGTCCCGTTCCTCGACCAGACTATCCTGCCATCTCTCATCGAAGGGGATTAGGCCACCCCAGTAGCCTAGACTTCCCGCGAGTGTCTTGGTGCTTATCTGCTCCATCTCCATTAGCGGGTGCCAGGACCGGAGGAACGCGTTTGCTATGGCTCCTATGTCCATTGCCATGAGGCTCTGGCTCAACATGAAGGGGTCCTTGTACAGCGTGGTTGACTGGTGCTCGATCCACTGGTTCTGCCTCTCAAGCACTAGGCTCAGCTCCTTGAGGGCCTGGGCATCCAGGCAGAATTCCTGGACGTTCTTGAGGTTGGGGTAATGCTTCTTGATGACGCTCATCACGTAATCAAAGTCGATGTCGAAGGGCTCGATCTTGCCGCTCTGCACCATTCTACACAGGTTGATGACGCTCTCAAGCTCTGACATCTTACTCCTCCACTAGCCTCGGGATCGAGACGGTCTCGGATTTGTGAATCATGATGATGTGGACGTCCTGTCCCTTGAATGTGACCTGGCTGGGCGTGATGGCGATGTATTGGTCATTGGTGCCTTGCATCGTTGAGACGATGAAATCGCTGACGGCCTCCTTGTTCTGGGGGTCCATATGGAGGTCGAACTCGTCCACCGCCCTGAGAGGGCTCAGGATGTTCTGCTGTAGAGCCAGCAGGAACGCCATTACGCTGCTGCTTCTCTCTCCCCCGCTGTGGGTGTAGGGGTCCAGCTTCTGAAGTGCCGCTCCATGGAAGCCTACGTATATCTCCAGCCCGGCCTCCTCGATGTCATGGTTGTTGATGAGCCTGACCTCTCCTGCGGCCTGAAGCTTCCTTAGAAGCTGCTTGTACCGGATATTGACCTCGTCCAGCATTGACTCGGTCATCTCGCGCCACTTCTTCTGGCGCTTCTCGATCTCCTGTAGTACCTTGACCCTGTTGGCCCTGACCTCCTCGATGCGCTTCTGGATCTCCTTGAATGTCTCGTTGTAGCTCTCGTACATCTCCTCTGCCTCATCGGGGATGTTCGCCATCCCCATGAGGATGCCCTGGGTCTTCCTGATCTCGTTGAGTATATCGTCACCGGTCCTGCCGGTCTCGATCCTAGCCCCCCTGATGAGGGCCTCTGCCTCCGAGTCCTTGAGGTCCCTATTTGCCCTGTCAATCTCGCCCTGTAGAGCCTGAACCCTGCGGGTAAGCCTCTGCCTCCTGTCCTTGAGCAAGGCCAACCTGATCCTGGCATCGATGTACTGGTCGTTTGACTGCTCGATACGCCTGCGGACCGCCTCCATCTCGTTCATGAGTCGCAGGCTCTCCTCCTCTGCCGTGGATAACTGGTTGGCGAAGGATTCAAGGTTCGTCTGGTTCAGGCTCCTCTGCTCCCCAAACTCAGTGCGGAAGTTCTCGTAATTCCCCGTCTGGGTCTCCTCGATCTGGTTGAATAGACCGAAGTAATCGTCCAGCTTGGCTGGGCCTTCCTGGATCTGTGAAAGTAATGCATTGAAGCCTGACTCGAACCTCTGCCTCTGCTCCTGACTGTTCCTGAGTATCCTGTCAAGCTGTGTGATCTGCTCCTTGGCCACGTTGATGCTGTACTCGCTTACCCCGATGGCCCTCTCGGACTCTATCCTCTTCTCGATGAGGTCGTTCCTGTGGACACGCATCTCCCGAAGAGATGTTTCAGAGTCCACGATGCTCTTGGTGTTCCTGGCCATCTCGGCCTCTGCCTCGGCCAAGTCCTTCTCGGTGTCGTTGAGCTGGTCCATGAGCTTCTCGACCTGTGCCTCAAGCATCACGACCCGGCTCCACGCCATCTCCTGCTGGAGAAACACCTGCCTGGTCTGGAGCTGTTTCTTTTCTTGGAGCCTCTCGTTCTGCTCGCGCCAGTAGTTGAGGGTCTCCCTTGCCTGGGTCATGAGGCTCCCGAGGCTCTGCGCCTCGCTTAGGACGCCGCTTAGCTTGCTCTTGGCCTCGATGACGTCATCCCTGAAGGTCTCGTATCCCACCGCGGACTCCAGTATCTTGAGCCTCTCCTTGGGGTGGATGTTTGCGAACCTGGTGGGCATGGCCTGGTGCATGATGATGAGCATGTTGTTGGGGTCGAACCCGAATGTCTTGAGTAGGTTAACGACCTCGATCTTGGAGACGTTCCTCTGGTTGAGCTGGAAACCGTACTTGCCGTCATTGCGGAGGGTCCTCGTGAGGGTGACCTCGTCCATGTTATACTGGGGGACGGGCCTGTAGCCGTTCTCTTTTACGCTGTTGTCAAGGCTCAGTGTTACCCTGGCGGACTCGGCGCCCCACCTTATGAGGTCGCTTAGCTTTTTTGATCTCTCCGTGTATGTGTCTCCGAGGGCGACGCAGATGCCGAGTAGAAGGCTGCTCTTACCTGAGCCGTTGGGCCCGCACACGACGTTTACACCTTCCTTTAGGGGTATGCGTGCGTACTCGTATGACATGAAATTCTCTAGAATTACCTCTCTGATAAGCATCGGATTTCCTCGGACTCTGTCAACTTAGATGAGACTCATTTTTAAACCTTAACTAAAGGAATCGGAAAGGGGAAAACAGTGAAAACCTCGAAACGGGTAATATGTTC
>JABXKY010000083.1 GCA_013619005.1 Candidatus Bathyarchaeota archaeon
ACAGGAAAGATCGTGGTCACCAACGGCATCAAGAGGAAGAACATGCCCATCATATCCAAACTCAAGCCGCTGGGCTTCATCTTCATCGAGAACTACCCCAGGGTCCAGCGCAAGCACTTCTGGGGCAACTACTCCAAGAACATGTCTCACGGCAACTTCCCCGGCGTCAGGATCAGTTTCGAGGACGGCCTCAAGCTCCTCAAGGGCGGCGCAACCCACGCTAAGATAGTGGTGGAGGCTGACCTTGTCAAACAGAAGACGATGAACATAATCGCGGAGCTCAAGGGAACGTCCCACCCCGATGAGATAATTCTGGTGGGAGGACACTACGATACCGTCCCCAACGTCAAGGGCGCCAGCGACAACGCGGGCGGAACATCCATCACTCTGGAGCTGGCAAGGGTGTTCAAGGAGAAGGGCAGCAAGCGCACCATCAGGTTCATCGCGTGGGGAAGCGAGGAGATGGGCCTCGACGGCAGCAACCTGTACGCCAAGAGGCTGAAGACAGAGGACAAGGAGGCCAAGGACAAGGACGAGAAGGCCGAGACCGAGCTGGACAGGACAAAACTAATGGTGAACCTGGACGTCCACGGCGCCTTGATAGGCACAAACGTTGCGGCGGTGCTGGGCCCCGGCATGCTCACCGACTCTTTGAAGCTGCTCAGCAAGGAAACGGGGGTAGTTTTCGAGGTCAAGGAGTCCGTGTACAGCAGCGACGGAACGCCGTTGTCGGCAGTGGGTGTTCCCAGTGCCAGCTTCAGCAGGCGAAGCGGCATCGACATCATGATGCACAGCCCCGAGGATATCATAGAATACCTGAGCCCGGAGGCCCTTGAGACACATGGCAAGTTCGTCGAGACGTGGATGACCCGCTACGTCACTGGGGCGGCGGCTTTCCCCTTCAAGAAGGAGATACCCGAGAAGCTCATGAAGCAGATCAAGGAGTACTACGAGAACTGGGGCAAGGACCTGCCCTAGAGCTCCTTGAGTTGGGGGACTGTCACATACAACAGCGCTACTATTAACACCATTATAGCCCCGAATACGCTCTGGGCGAACGGTGCACCGTACGCTTCCGCCAGTGTGCCCAGTGTCATGCTTCCGATTACCCCGAAACCGATGCTGAGTTGCCATATACCCATGGCTCGCCCCCTCTGGTCTTCCTCCACGTTCAACTGGAGGAGTATCTGGGACATGGCGTCGTGACCTGCCGCTGACACTCCGACGAGTCCAATAAAGAACAGGGACATGATGTAGACAGGGGAGTTAGCGTACAGGACCAGTCCGACTCCGAACATGAAAAACATTACTAGGATGAGTTTGCCCTTGTGCTTAAAGTCACCAAGGGAGGCTAGCGCTAATCCCGCTAAGAGCCCACCGCCTGACCTGAACGCGTTAATCATCCCCATGCCCACCGCACCGACCTTGAGCACATCTCGCGCAAACACCGGGACAAGGACCGCGAAAGAGAACCCGAACATCTCACATGTGGCTGCCATCACCATCAACGCGAGGACAATCCTGTTCCTGCGGACAATCTGGACCCCTTCCACTATGTTCCTCCATATCGAGTGCTGCTGTGCGACTCTCTTGGTCTCCACTTCCTTTATGAACCCGATAAACCCAATCGCCACCATGAACACCGCGGAGAGCACGAAGAATGGCCACTCCATCCCAAACATCTCGATTATCAGACCCGCTATTGCTCCACCGAATATGCCGATCCCCCTCATGCCAACCGCGTTGAGGGATATACCGCTCATCGCGTTTCCCCTCCCGACGATGTCCACGATGAATGACTGGCGCGCGGGCCCCTCGAATGTACGGATGACTCCCCTTGTGAAAATTAGTGCCAGCGCGTGCCACAACTGGATTGTACCCGTCATGATCAGGGAGCCGAAGAGTATACCGCCTAACGCGTATAACCCATAACACGCAATCAGCAGCCTCCTCCTGTCAGTCTTGTCTGCCATGGCTCCCCCAACCATCCCGAACAGGAGATTAGGTGAGGAACGGACCGCAAAGAACAAGCCAAGTGAGAGGGGCGAGTCGGTGAGGTCTAGCACGAGCCAGCCAGATGAGACATCCATCAGCATGTCCCCCAGTGAAGCAGAGACCGTGGTCAGAAACATGAGAAAGAACTTTCTATTCTTGAAGGGCGTGAACATCTGCCGCACTGGACCCATCCTGTTCACATCATCACTCATAATAAAACCACGGGAATTGTATCCCCTATCTGTGCCCGGGCATAAATATTGCCCCATTTTTTTCCAATGTTCCAGATGACAATGTACCTCCATACCACTGTTCCATATCACAATCACCATACCAGCGGTATAGAAATACGCTCAATATCATGGGTGAACAATCCTTTTTATACTAAAAACGGAGTCAGTCACATCTTGAGCGCCAGAAGAAGTAAGTTCCAGCTATCCGTCGAGGTTCTGGACAACATAAAGAACGGTGAGACCAAGCCGACACGCATCATGTACAGCTGCAACCTCTCCTGGAAGAGCCTTAAAGACATTCTCCAAAACCTCTCAGAGCAGGAGCTCCTTGAGGAAAAGGTGGTCGAAGGCAAGAAACGTTCCAAGAAGCTTTACCATATCACGCCCAAGGGCGAGAACGTACTCAAGTACTATCGTATGGTAAGCGGGCTCATCGAAGTAGAGCCCATCAGGGACTAGAAACCCCGGCTTCATTCAACGTATCCAGGGCAGCGCCTTTTTTAATCAGATTAAGGATGCCCTGACGCCGCGTACCCGACTCATTTTCACCCACGACCCCCCTCAAACCGCGTTTGGAAGAGATTTATAACGCCACAGCGGGTATACAGATAGAATTACTATGAGCAGCGGCATGTGGACCGAGAAGTATAGACCTCAATCATTGGACGATATCGTTAACCAGGTGGAGACGGTGTCCCGGTTCAAGACCTTCGTGTCTGAGAAGAACATGCCTCACCTACTTCTGGTCGGGCCCGCTGGTATCGGCAAAACAACCAGCATACTGGCGCTGGCGAGGGATCTCTATGGGCCAAGCTACAGGAGCTTCATACTGGAGCTCAACGCAAGCGACGAGAGGGGTATCGGCGTTATCAGGAACAAGGTCAAGAACTTTGCCAGGACCGCCGCCATAGCGAGCCCTGTGAGCTTCAAGATTCTTATCATGGACGAGGCCGACCACCTTACAGGGGACGCCCAGCACGCGCTGAGGCGAACCATGGAGATATACACCAAGACCTGCCGTTTCTGCCTCTTAGGCAATTACAGCGAGAACATCATCGACCCCATCCAGAGCAGGTGCAGCGTCTTCAGGTTCAGCCCCTTAAAGGAGTCCGACCTCAAAGGACACATAGAGTATATCGCCAAAAAGGAGAACCTGGACATCGTGGAGGAGGGGCTGGACGCCATATACCAGGCGAGCAACGGCGACATGAGGAAATCCATCAACCTACTCCAGGCAGCCGCGGCAAACCAGAAGCTAATCGACGACATTGCCATCTACAACCTATTGGGCAATGTGAGCCCAGAGGCGATCAAGGATATGCTGAACACGGCGCTTGACGGCAACTTCCTTGAGAGCAGGGAGCTTCTGAGGGGGCTGCTCATCAACCAGGGTCTTGCCCCCGAGGACATCATCAGGAATATTTACAGGGAGATTATGCGCCATTCCACGCTATCCGAGCAGTGGAAGGTCAAGCTCAGCGATACCTTGGGCACCATAGATTACAGGCTCACCCAGGGGTCGAGGGCTGAGATTCAACTATCCACGTTGCTCGCGCACCTATCAGTTGTCAAGGATGATATGAAGTGAGCCAGCCATGGACCAACCTCTACAGGCCCTCCAGGCGTGAAGACTTTGTGGGGAACGCCGCCGCGGTCGCGGAGATAGAGAAGTGGGCCAAGCAGTGGCAGCGCAACAAGCCGCCCAAGAAGCGGGCCCTCTTCCTCTACGGTCCACCTGGGATAGGAAAGACGAGCATAGCGCAGGTGATAGCGAAGGGACATGATTTTGATTTAATCGAGATCAACGCCAGCGACGCCCGTAACAAGAGCACCCTGGAGGAGGTCTTGGGTAAGGCCATCAAGCAGAACATGAACCTCTTCGGCAAACGCAGGCTCATCCTGCTGGATGAGATGGATGGGCTGAGCGGGACCAGCGACAGGGGCGGCGTATCATACATCGCAAAGGCGATAGACGAGTCCAGCGCCCCTATGATCCTGGTAGCTAACACCGTCAAGGAGCACATGGAGGGCAAGTTCAGGGCGATCCTACGCAAGGTCAAGAGCATCGAGTTCAAACCCATCAGCACCGAGGATATCGTCACCAAGCTGGACCTTATCGCCGGGGAACAGGGCGTCAACGTCGACCCTGACACCCTTTTCATGATAGCCATGCAGTCCGACGGCGACCTGCGCTCCGCCATCGTGGACCTTGAGACCGTATCAAGTGGAAAGGAGACCGTTACCGAGGACGATCTGGTGGTGCTCAACGGCAGGGACAGGTCCGCGTTGACCGTTGATATCCTGAACAGGATATTCTGCGCAACCATCCTCCGGGAGGCAAAGCAGACCATCAGGCAGAGCATGATAAGCTATGACGACCTCTACGACTGGATATTCGAGAACCTCCCAACGGTCATCGATGACCCCATGGAGCGCCTGGCCGCCATCGAGATGATGGCCAAGGCCGATATCTACCAGAGCCAGGCCAGGAAGAACGATTACCGGCTACTCAAGTACATGTTCGACCTCATGACAGGCGGCGTCGCGTTCACGCGGGAAAAATCAGAGGGAACGGGTTACCGGGGCCAGCTCGACCAGGTCATCATGTCCGCAGGGCTCCACCCCAGCAAGATCGGGACCAGCGAGTCCAGCGAGGGGATAGTCATCAAGCCTAACGGCTGGCTGGGCAAGGATATCTGGAGCAAGCTGAACACGAGCCTCAGGGACGTGGGCGCCAAATGGGTGTACGGCAGGAACGTGTGGGTCCTGCCCTACTACAAGGAACCTCAGACCAAGTGGAGGTTCATTAAGACATTCCACAGCAGGCGGAGGCTCAAGAGCGTAGCCCAGAGAATCGCCCATCACACTCATATCTCGTCTGCGAGGGCGAGAACCGACGTCATGCCCCTGCTGTCATACATGATTCGGAACAACAGGGAGATGTACGACACCACAAGCGAGTGGATGACAAACATCCCCGAGAGTAAACTGTCTTATCTGAGAACCGGGTCCTTCGACAAGAGCCCCCGGGACTATGTGAACATCGATAACTACGCCAAGTACAAGCAGAGGGAGACCCAGAAGCGCATCGAGGAAGCCAAGAAGCAGAAGGAGAGCGACCTCAAGAACATCCAGCGGTGGCTCGACGACGAGAAGAAGGCCGCAACCTGGAAGTAGAGTCAGGTAGAGATCGAGGATAACCCAGCGCTCATATAACAATATAAATCGTGGCAAGTCAATCATGGAACATTTTTTACTGTCCCAGATAACCCATAGACCATGAAATTCAGCTCATTCCCAAGGGCAAGGCTCGCAGCCCTGCCCACACCGCTCCAGTACCTACCCAACCTCACCAAGGAGCTTGGAGGCCCAAAGATATGGATCAAGCGAGACGACCTCACCGGGCTCGCCTTCGGGGGCAACAAGGCGAGGAAACTCGACTACATCATAGGCGACGCCCTGGCTCAGGGAGCCGACGTGATAGTGACGGGCGCCGGTTTCCAGAGCAACTGGTGCACCCAGACAGCGGCGGCGGCCAAGAAGGCCGGCCTCGACGTCTATCTGGTCAAGAGAGCGCCCAGCGAGGACTTTGACACCGAGGACTGGGACGGCAACCACCTACTCCACCACCTCGTGGGTGCCCACGTCAAGACTGTCCACCCCGACAAGTTCAACGAGACCATGGAGGCC
>JABXKY010000056.1 GCA_013619005.1 Candidatus Bathyarchaeota archaeon
GTTTAGTCTGCACATTCTGGGGGCGACCATGATTGGAGAGGCGGTGTACGGGGTAGCTGGTGGACTGTACGGGAAGGGGTCCCATCTTTCAGGCTGGGGGATCGATCCATGGGCAGCGGTGATGGGATTCACGCTGACGTTTGTCTATGACCTATTCACGAACGTGGTCTCGGCGATTACTGTAGGTATCCCCGTCTCGGTGGGGCTTATGACCGGGATTCCGTTCATGTTGGCGCATGTTCTGAGCAATACCATGTTCTTTGGGTTTGGGTTCAAGCCGTTATCGAGTTCAATAAAAAAGGTGTTAGGTGAATGAGTGAACAGACTTTCAAACTTGCGGCAGCGGCGCTGTTGTGTACAACTATTCTAGCGGGCGCGCTTGCGTTCCAGTACAACGGACAGCTCCAGGCCGTGGAGCATGAGTACGAGCTCCTCCTGGATGAGCTGGAGGAGAACACGGCCGTTATCAGCATCAGGGTGGATTACGGGGACGAGACCGTCACGTGGTTTAACGATACCCGCGTGCCATTGGGCACGAACTTCCTGAACGCGACTGGTATGATCTCCGAGCTGGAACTTCAGAGCTCCGAGTGGGGAGTCTTCGTGGTCTCCATCGACGGTGTGGGCGGTGACGCCAACAGATTCTGGCAATGGGACTACTACGACGAGGGCTGGCAGATGGGACCCGTTGGCGCGGACCAGTGGACCGTGCACGACGGCGACGTACTCAGTTGGACTTATACCTCGTTTGAGTGAGTATAAACCATGGAACAGGTTCAGTCGCTTCAGCGGATGGCGGGCAAGACGGCACCAGGGCGTACCCCTGACTTTACTGCCGCCCATTTACTGTATGCCCTGAGCCTTTTGAGGGAGAAGCGGATCGGGCGTAAGCAGTTAGCGGAGAGCCTCAGGGTCGGGGAGGGTACCGTTCGCACGATTCTCTCGCGTCTATCTGACGCGGTCTTGGTCGAGATTTCTCGGCCAGGTGTTTCCCTGAGTCCTGAAGGGGTCAAGTTCCTCGAATCCATTGAATCGAAGATGATATGGGGAGAATTCCCTCCCACCGATCTTACTGTCTCAAAACACAACCTGTTCGTCCTCGTCAGGAAGGCAGCCGATAGGATTCGTTACGGTGTGGAGCAGAGGGATCAGGCTCTGATCCATGGAGCGGTGGGTGCCACCACGTTAGTGCGAAGGGATGGTCTCTGGACTCTCCCTGGGCCTGGTGGCGAAGTTAACCTCGACTTTGTAGAAGAGGGTATCAAACCGAGTGATGGCGATGTGGTCGTCATAGGAACAGGGGTCGACTCGTTCACCGCTGCCTTGGGCGCTTTCTCTGCCGCCATTCATCTCGTGTCCTAGCTCTCCGATGTACAGGGAGGAATGCCCTCAACGATGTCGGCACTCATACGACACAATGTGCTGCACACAATGAGACGAGCACGTTTCTCCTCGGTACCTCACAGGTCTCGGAAAGAAACTTGGGCGCGGTATTGGTTGTTATCGCCATGATAAAATTGGAGGGTAGGGACTAACCCTAAATCATCGTGGTGATACCCCGTAGGTATGTATCACTTCGGGTATGGCTCGAACCTCAACATCGAGTTCCTTAGAAAGTACCTTCCCAGCGCCGAGTTCGTGCAGAAGGCTTACCTCCCCAATTTTGAGATCCAGTTCCGGTTCTGGAGCAAGAAAAGGCAGGGCGGCCTGAGCACAATCATGCCGAATCCGGGAAACCTGGTCCACGGCGTCATCTACGAGTGCGACGAGGATGAGATGGTCGAGCTGGACAGGATAGAGAGCGTCCCCCAGGGCCTCTACACGAGGGACACCATGCTGGTTCTTGGAGAGGATGGGGCATGGCACAAGGCCGACCTATACAGGGTGACCAAACCAAAGGGCCCCTTTACTCCCGCCAAGAGCTACGTGGAGTTGATGCTGAGCGGTGCAAGGGAACACAAGCTGGATCCCGAGCATATCAAGGTGATAGAGGCGATCTATGCCAGGTCGGAGTAGACTACCTCTCCGCCGATTATGGTCATCAGGACCTTTGCTTCCAGTATCTCCTCGTGGGGCTCGGTCGTTATGTCCCTGTCCAGGACCACAAAATCCGCCATTTTCCCCGCTTCTATGGACCCCTTGATGTCCTCCGTTCCCTCCAGGTACGCGGCGTTCCACGTGTATGCCCTGAGGGCGTCCATGATGGGCACGGCTTCATCCTTGCACAGGTACTGGCCGCTCCTTGATTTCCTGGCGACGCACCCGTATATTCCCGTGAGTGGCCAGCTGTCCCCGAAGCCGTCGCTGTTCCCAGCGGCAACGATGCCGTGGTCCCTGAAGCTCTTCATCGGGTAGTACCCGCAGAGACGGTCGGGGCCGAGGGCCGCTATGTGGCTGTCACCTATTGGGTGGCAGAACCCGATGCTGGCGGAGATGTTGATGTTCAACTCCTTCATCTTCTCCAGCTGCCTCGGTAGGACGTAGCCGGCGTGCTCTATCCTATGAAGGTGGTCGGGCCAATCCTTTGACTTGATTGCAGCTTCCAGTGCGTCCAGAGTCATGTCGATGGCCCTGTCCCCGATGGCGTGGATGCAAGTACTGAGGTTTGCCTTATGGCATCTCATCACCTCGTCCGTGAGCTCCTCTGCGGTGCACCTTATGATTCCCTTGTTGCCCGGGTCATTGCTGTAGTCCTCGTGGAGCGCAGCCGTCAGGCTGCCCATGGCTCCGTCTGTTCCCACCTTAACACCGACCACTTGGAGCCTGTCACTCCACTTGAACGGGGTCGTGATGCCCTGCCGTGCTAGATCGTCGGTGGCGTACCCCTTGTAAGGGGTCATGCCGTCCAGCATTAGCCCCATGCGTATCTTGAGGTTCCCCTCCTTGTCCAGCCTCTGGAAGGCGAGTGCCTCGGGGGCCTTGATGTGGGCCTCGTGGAGGCTTGTTATGCCCCAGCTCAGGTATGTCTTCTCCAGGACAGGCCAGCTCTCGACGAGGAGGCCTATCTCTTCTTCCCCTGTTGGGGCAGGTATTATACTCCGCACCATATCCATGGCCGCTTTCTCGTCCAGCCTGCCCGTAGGTATCCCGCTCTCGTCCTTCTCTATGTGGGCGCCAGCCGGCTGCTCGGTGTCCTTTGATATACCCGCTATCTCCAGCGCCAGGCTGTTGGCCACGGAGTTGTGTCCTCCTGCCCTGCCCAGGTAGACCGGGTGCCTTGTGGACGCCCTGTCGAGGTCGTACCTGTTGGGGAACCGTTTGTCCTCCCACTGGGTCTCGTCGAACCATGAGCCCACAATCCACTCCCCGTCTGGCTTGGAGTCAGCTTTCTCTTTGAGGGCAGCCACTATGTCGTCGAGGTTTTTCATGGGGGGTGTCTTGCAGTTCACGTAATCGAGCTGGAGTCCCCTCCTGATGCAGTGCTCGTGGGTGTCGATGAACCCAGGGTAGATGGATTTGCCTTTTAGATCGATTTCCTCTGTATCGCTTGAGGCGAGGGCTTTGATCTCCTGGTTTGATCCTACCTTGATTATGTAGCCGTTCTTGACGGCTATGGCTTCCGCCACTGAGTCCTTTTTGTCCACTGTCACGACTTTTCCGTTGATTATGACTAGGTCGGGGGCTAGCTCATGATGAGGGGGCACACTAAAACACCGGAAAACCCTTGGTGGGTAATCTATTTAACATCGACGAGTATTTTGCTGTGTTATGACTGGTTCATGGGTGGTCTTCGTGTTCATCGGTGATAGTATCACCGCGGGTTACCAGCAGGGCCCCGGCAGCCTGCCCCCTAGGTACTATCCCTTCACCAACATGCTGGAGTCCACCATCAGGATGAGGCTGAAGGAGAGGGGATCGGAGAAAGACGTGGCCATCGAGAACAGGGGGATGGATGGGGACAGCACATCGGGCATGGTCAACAGGTTCACCATGAGCGTGACCCCTGAGAAACCGGAGTACGTTGTCATAATGGGGGGTCTGAACGACCTGTTCACACGAATCCCGGACGAAGATGTCTACAGGAACCTAGTGCATCTCACACAGATGTCCAGGGAGATCGGGGCGGAGCCCATCATGTTGAGCACGACCCCTATCGCCGGGACCCATGATTTTAACTCCAAGATCATGGACCTGAATGGCAGGGTCAATGGGTACTGCATGGAGAACGATGTGCGTTTTATCGATCTCTTCTCCCAGCTTTCAGATGAGGGCGTCCTGGCCGGGGGCTTCAGTAACGACGGCGTCCACCTCAGCGACGGGGGTTACAGGAAGATTATCTCCATCCTTGCCCCCCTCCTGCTGGAGCTTATCGAGGGCTAACCTTTCATCCTCACCGAAACCAGTCACATTTATTACTAACCTCAGTATATCGGTGGTGAGGCTTGGGAAATGACCAAGAAAAGACGAAGCGGCGGACGAAGCAAGGGAGGGAAAGGACGCTCCGGTTCAGTTCAGTGCAGCTTCTGCGGCGCCCAAGTACCACGAGATAAAGCAAAGCGACAGACAAAGTTCACGAGTCTGGTCGATTCACGTATTTTGAAGGAGCTTCAGGCTCAGGGTGCGCAGATTAACCGCACAAAGGTCACAAAGTACATGTGCATAAGCTGTGCGGTTCACCGCGGTGCAGTTAAGATCCGTGCCAAGTCGCAAAGGAACATCGTTCCTAGGCGACGGAGACCTAAAAGAAGGAATTAATTCTTCTCTATCTCTTTTTTAAAGTGTAAACTTCTTTGCAGGACTGTCATGTGAGCCAGTGCTGCGAGTATTATTATCCCGTAGTTGAGGGCTTGCGGGTACCAGTACGCCGCCAGCGTGCACAGCGCGAGGAAAATCATCCTCTCAGCTCTCTCCGCGAGGCCGATGCCCGCCATGTTTACTCCCTCCATCTCAGCCCTGGCCCTCGCGTAGCTCACCAGCATGGAGCCGAAGAGTGCGAGGAGCCCCGCCCAGAGGGCGCATAGGCCGGCGGCGATGATGCCGCTGTAGACTATGGCGTCGCTGTACCGGTCAGCCACGGAGTCGAAGAATCCGCCGAACCTTGTGACCTTTCCCGTGGACCGTGCCAGCACGCCGTCTATAGCATCGATGAACCCTGACACTATGAACATGCCGGCGGAGTATAGGAGGTAGTCCCTGTTGTCCGGTACCCTTGTGTACATGTACGCTGTAACCCCTGCCAGCGCCATGCCCAGGATGGTTAGGTGGTTGGGGGTTATCCCCAGCCCCCCCAGCGGCTTGACGAAGCCTGTTACCGCTGCCTCGAACTGTTTCTTGAGTTTACTGGACACCAAGACGGCTAGAACTGTGCTTGTACTCGGTTTAAGGTTATCCTGTTCCCGTGGCTGGTCATAACGCGAAAAAAATTTATTCAGAGATCGGGTCGATCTGGGTTATCCCGTTTTCCTCGAACAGGTGGTCGATGTTGGTTGGCGTCATCTCGTGTATGCCGATAACAGGGATGATTGGTTCCCGGGGAGTGGCGAGGTATACGGCTGTGAGTCCTTTTCTCAGGAAGTAGCCTAGCCCGAAGACTATGTACCCGTATATGAAGACGTAGCCGAGGGCCTCAAACCACTCCATCTTTTAGTGGTGGTTGAATGATATACTAATGCTTTGTGGGTCAGGCTTGGATGAGTGGGTTGACGGGTTTTTGTACCTGTAATCCGTCACTCTACCAGTTTTTTCCATGTATGATGAGACAGTCTGGGCTGTTTTAGGTCTCCTTTCCGTGTAACGGGCATGTTTTCCCCTTTGAATGCTGACCCTCCCTCCCCCTTTCGGGATTAAATATTAGGTCGGCACTGGGTTAGTCATGGGTTTTTTCATCGGCGTGGACAGCGGGACGCAGGGCACCAAGGCAGTGGTGGTTGACGGTGAGACGGGGAATGTGCTGGGCAAGTCCTCCCAGTCGT
>JABXKY010000026.1 GCA_013619005.1 Candidatus Bathyarchaeota archaeon
AAGAAGCACAGGCCACCACGCAGGTACTAGTTACCTTCGTCATAGTTGCCGGATTCCCGTCTAACGGGGCTCCAGTTAATATTTTTTTGTTTAATCTTTTATGATACCTTTAAATGCCACCTCCTTGATTGAGGGGCTATCACGTCGAACATATTCATGTATGGAGACGCTTACAAGGCAACCGCATGCGTAGTTTAGTGATAAGAGCAAAAACGTATGCAGGTACAGAATTTCAACGATCTACCCCTTAGCAGGGATGTCCTAAAGGGCATCAAGGCTCTGGGTTTCAAGACACCATCCCCTATTCAGGCTGAATCAATCATGCCCCTCCTTGAAGGCAGGGACGTGATAGGTCAGGCCCAGACGGGGACTGGCAAGACAGCGGCTTTCGGCATTCCAATGATCGAGGGCGTAGACCTCAGCGATAACAGCGTTCAGGGGCTGATATTGGCACCCACACGTGAACTGGCTATCCAGATCGCTGATCACCTAATGAGGCTCAGTAGATACACTGGAGTCAAGATCTGCCCCATATACGGGGGCCAGAAGATCAACAAACAGATTAACCAGCTGAAGCGGGGTGTCCACATAGTTGTAGGCACTCCCGGGAGAGTCATCGACCACATTCAAAGAGGCACTCTGAGGCTTAGGGCAGTCAAGATGGTTGTCTTGGACGAGGCTGACAGGATGCTTGACATGGGTTTTGTTAAGGATATCAACAAGATCCTGGATAAGACTCCTAAGAAAAAGCAGATGAGCCTGTTCTCGGCGACCATGGACCGCAACATCTGGAAGATATGCAACAAGTATATGATCAAGCCTGAGAAGATCCTGGTTAGCAAGGACGAGATTACCCTTAAGCAGATTGATCAAAAGTTCATAAGGGTGGATAATTCAAGTCGTTTCTCGATTCTTAAAGAGCTTATAGAAAAACAGGGAATCAGAAAGGCCATTATATTCACAAGGACCAAGAGAGGCGCTTACAGGCTATCAAAACAACTGAAGAATAACGGTTATAACGCCGGTGCGCTCCACGGAGACCTTACTCAGGCTCAGAGGGACAAGGTAACCCGGAACTTCAGGAAAGACAAAGTGGACTTTTTAGCAGCGACAGACATTGCGGCGAGGGGACTCGACATTGGCGGTATCACTCACATCGTCAACTACAATATGCCCATGGAGACGACTTCATACTTCCACAGGATTGGAAGGACAGCTAGGATGGAGGCCGAGGGAACATCCATCCTTTTCGTCGCCCACGGCGAGGAGAGTGCATTTGATGACATCAAGGCCCGGACCAACTTGAACATCACCGAGCTAAAGACAAGCGTCGAGGTTCAGACTGGTCCTCCAAAAAGGTACAAGGCCATCTGCAGGAAATGCAAGACCGGGTTCACGTTGCCCTTCAAGCCAAAGGACGAGCGCCCAGTTTACTGCCTGCCATGTCTGAAGTCAAAGAGGCGATCATCAGGCGGATCATATGGATCCGGTGGGTACCGTGGATCAGGCGGATCACGTGGACAGCGTGGCCAGCGCCGACGAAGGCATTAACCCTTCTTTTCATATACAACCTAATCCGTTTTTACTTGGATTGATTTGAGTTCTAACCCAGTTGTATTAATCAAAACCACCATGGGAGACATCAAGGTGGAGATATATGAGGAGAAGACACCCATCACTAGTGGGAACTTCCTGAAGTACATGGATGACGGCCTCTACGACGGCACATCCTTCTTCAGAACCGTTACCATGGACAACCAGCCGGACTCACCGGTCAAGATCGAGGTTATTCAGGGCGGACAGGTGCCTAAGGACAAGGAGTATGAGCCCATCAAGCTGGAGCGAACAAGCCTCACAGGGTTAAAGCACATTGACGGGGCCATCAGCATGGGCAGGTTCAAGCCAAACTCGGCCAAGAGCAGTTTCTATTTCTGCATCGGCGACCAGCCGGAGCTTGATTACCAGGGCACAAGGAACCCCGACAGGCAGGGGTTCGCGGCCTTCGGCCAGGTGATAGAGGGAATGGACGTGGTTCGCGCCATCCAGGTGGAGCCATACGAGGGACAGAGGCTCACACCGCCCATCGAGATAGTCTCGATAAAACGGGTCTAGCCCATTATCTCAAGGAGGTCCTCGCCGATGATGACCTCCCCATCGTAATCCTTACCGATCTCCTCAACCATGGCGTCCAGGAGCCTCTGGGGCTTCTCCCTGATGTGCACAAGGGCCATCTTTCCGACGTTTGCCTCGGCGGCGATCCTCCCAGCATCAAGGGAGCTCATCAGTACACGCTCTGCGATAAGCCTCGTGTCATGGTCCTTGACCTCCTCCCCCGCGAAGTAGCAGCACATGACGAGGACATCGGCGTCCTTGGAGAACCGTGTAAGCCTCTTGGAGTATACCGCGTCGCCGCTAATTACCACACTGCTCTCTCCCTCACTTATCCTGTACGCGAGGCAGGGCCAGTCCTCCCTGCTCAAGCCCAGGCCGTGTCCGTGCTCCACGTACTCCGCTGAGACCATCCAGTCGTCCCCCTGATATATCATCCCGGGCTCCACATCGTGGACCACGACCATGTCCCTGATATCGATGAGTTTCTCCACAGTCAGCTCGGTCTCCGACATCCTGTACCATATGTCCCGCTCGTACGCCTCGAAGAGGTGATTGACCATCTTCCTCGTGCCCCTGGGGCCGTAGACGTGTATAGTCTTGTTCCTGGCCTTGTTCCAGGCAGCGAAGAGGAGGTCCCCTAACCCGCCGGTGTGGTCGAAGTGGAGGTGAGTGATGAAGACGTACCCGTAATCAGTGATGGGGACACCCGCCTGGACTAGTCGTGTGGCGACGCCCCTCCCCGCGTCAACGATGATGTTGTCTTCCCCGATGGAGACAAGCGTGGATGGTCCCATCCTGTTGGGGTCAGGCCTCGGTCCCCCCGTGCCTAGAAGAACGACCTTCATGGGCTGATATTCCATGCAGCCGATTTAAACCAACGGACTAAACGTTAAGTTCTCGATGGAACAATACATTGTCCATGTCAGATGATTACGATGTCATAATCAAGAACGCCACCATCGTCGACGGTACCGGAGGGAAGCCGTTCAAGGGCGAGGTGGCTTTATATGGTGACAGGATCGCCGCCGTGGGGGAAGACTTGGGAACCGCGGGGAAAAAGATAGACGCCAGGGACAGGATTGTGAGCCCCGGCTTCATCGATGTTCACAACCATGGCGATATCAGCATCCTCTACTACCCCGAGGCCGAGGGGTTCCTGAGGCAGGGGATCACCACTTTCATCGGTGGCCAGTGCGGCGGAAGCCCAGGTCCATACGGCGAGTATGTCAGCGGTGGAATGATGCTGTACGACCTGTTCCGGGAACTTTACCCCGCCATGTACTACCCATCGGGGTACATTAAGAAGGATGAGTTCAACATCCACCACAAGGAGCAGGTGGGCTGGGAGGTGGACTGGAAGACCATGGGTGAGTTCTGCGCCAAGGTCGAGTCCTTCGGGATAAGCCCCAACTTTGTGCCGATGGTGGGACACGGCAACGTCAGGGTCATGGTCATGGGGCTCAATTATGAGCGGAAGGCAACGGAGAACGAGATAGAGGCCATGAAGCCCCACCTCAAGCAGGCCATGGAGGACGGCTGTCTGGGCATGAGCGTTGGAAGGGACTATGACCCAGGTTACTGGGCAGTCAAGGAGGAGCTCATCGAGCTCAACAAGGTAGTCGCCGAGTACGATGGAATATACCAGAGCCACAGTCTCAGGACCGGCCTCAGGAAGGCGAGGCGTCCGGGCGAGTTCCCGCCGCCAAAGATCAACGGAATACTGGAGGCCATAGACGTCGGCAGGCAGGCAGGGACCGCCGTCCAGATCAGCCACCTTGGCCCGCTCTACGATGTCTACCCGGGAGGTAACGACCTTATGACGGAGGCAGCGGCCAAGGCAACGCTCCAGGCCGTCGACGAGGCCATCGAGGAGGGCCTGGATGTATCCTTTGACCTCATCCCCAATACCGGCGGTTACGGTCTCTACGCGAACAACTGGCTCGCCGCGGCTCTCACACCATGGGTCAGGGTCACGGGTAGCCGTGAGCAGCTAGCCAAGGCTTTGAGAATGAACGATTTCCGTGAGGAGATCAAGGCAACCATCTGGTCTGGCAAGTGGTACGGTCTCAACCCCAACATCAACCCCCGGTGGAGCAAGGGCAGGAAGATAGCGGAGTGCAAGAACGGTGATTACCTGGAGAAGACGGTGTCCGAGGTCGCTTCAGAGCTGGGCGTAGAGCCCCTGGACGCGCTGTTCGAGATACTCATGGAGGACCCGTACACCAAGCTCCACGCCATGAGCTTCGCCAGCCCCGTCAAGAGCCTGTTCTACAAGCACCCCGCCATGATGGCCGGCGTCGACACCCTGGCCATCAACACCGAGTGGGAGGCAAAGTCGGCTCCCTGGTTCAAGCCCAGCCAGAACAGCTTCAACGGGTTCGCGGCCTACTTCGAGGACATCGTGAGGGAGGAGAAGGTCCTGAGTATCGAGCAGGCAGTCCACCACGTGACTGGTTTGCCGGCCAAGAAGTTCGGGCTCAAGGAGAGGGGCGCCATTAAGGCTGGCTCCTACGCCGACCTGGTGATAATGGATATCGACCGTGTCAAGGACATGTCCACCTCGTTGAATCCATGTGTCTACCCGGAGGGGATTCATCATGTAATCGTCAACGGCGTCCACGTCGTCGACGAGATGAGCCACACCGGGAAGAAGCCTGGTAAGGTGCTCTACAGGGAGTAAAACCCCTCCTTTTTTCATTAACCTTAACTCGTTGAACCACCGTTTTTCATCCATGCCAGACCGGGTCAGGGAGAGGATTCTTGAGACTTACAGGCAGATCGCCGAGACATATGACGCGGAGGTGAGCGAGCGGTTCGGGGTATCAAGGTGGGGGATAGAATCTCTTACCGGGATGTTGCTCAGGGAGATGAAGGTGCCTGAGAACCCCGTTGCCTTGGACATCGCATGTGGAACCGGGCTCTCGACTTTCAGTCTGGCTGATTACCTGGGTCGAGGCGATGTGCACGGCGTTGACCTGTCACCTGATATGGTGAGGAAGGCCGTTGAGAACGCCGAAAAGATCGGGTACGACATAGATTTCAGGGAGGGGGACGTTGAGAAGCTGCCCTATCCAGATGACGTGTTCAACATGGCCATAAGCAACATGTCGTTCCAGTTCTTCATTGACAAGCTCAAGGCGTTGAAGGAGATTCACAGGGTCATGGCACCCGGCGGTCGCGTGGGTCACCTGTTCGGAGGGGGAAAACACTTCGCCCAATTAATCGATTTATGCCTCGAGGTCTCAGGGGACGACCCTCATCTTCGAGAGTTCCATGAGGCTGTTGAAGACGTGGTCAGGCTCCACGTTGACCTTGAGGCTGTTCAGGGGCTGCTATGGGAGGCGGGCTTCAGGAAGCCCCTGGTTTACGGTTACCACAGGGTGATGAACGTTAAACCTGAGGCTTTCTGGTTTTCTAACCCTTACCCGGCTTACTGGAGGGCATCTGTTCCCGAGGAGACCCGGGTGAAACTTGACGATAAAGTGATCTCGGAGATGAGGGAAAGGTCAGGCCCCAGGGGCTTCAAGGTCACCTGGTACACGATACAGGCATACGGCTCCAAGCCCACGGGTTAAATAGCTCCCCCTAAATCGATCAAAAATCGCTCAGCCAAGATGGTCTCGTTGAGATTTACTACGGGCTCAAGAAGATCGATAAGCGAGGGCTTCACCAACTCGTTCAATGTGGTCGGGGACAAGAGAGCCCTGGGATTGTCCGGTTACCCCACATCATAGTACGCGCGCGCAGTGGGGGAATACCCGGGTTCCCGTTGGCTGCGATAGCTG
>JABXKY010000281.1 GCA_013619005.1 Candidatus Bathyarchaeota archaeon
GTTTTAGGTAGTGGTTTTCTGGTATTCTGTTCCAGATTGCTTCAGTTGTTTTTTGGACTTGTTTTACTAGCTCTTCCTCATCAATAGTTAGTAGCTTACCATTTTCTACTATTATTTCCCCATTCACTATCACATATTCCACGTCAGCCCTTGAAGACGCATTGACTATATTCTTGACTGGGTCTCTGCATGGTACGTTGTTGATTGTTTCCATATTGATTATTGTGAGATCAGCCAAACAACCTTTGGCGATTTTTCCGAGGTCCTCTCTACCTATAGCCTTTGCACCCCCAATGGTGGCACTGTCGAATATCTCCTTTGCCGATCCACTGAAACACGACCAATCAGCCAATTTTGAAGTATAGGAAGCCATTCGCATCTCGTTCAACATATCTTGTGGAGATGTGTCACAACCAATTGATACATTGATTCCATGAGCCAAATACTTGCTGTGGCTGTGCATCTTGTTTCCACGCTTAATGAAGACTAATGGATCATGACTCACAGTTGCACCTGACTTGGCTAATAATGCGTAGTCATCTGTCCCTTGAACGGGAGGATAAGCGAGTAAAGGATGTCCCGCCAAAGCCCAACCGTGACCGATAACAAGATCGCTCTTCAAAAGCCCAGTATGGTGTAAGAACTCAATTGGGGTTTTCTTGTACATTCTTATCATGTTCTGGAACTCTACAACCCACTGACCAGCATGAATGCTTACGGGACATTTTAACTCGTCAGCTTTTTCTCTAACAGCTTTTTGCAGTCCCTCAGATACTTGGTCAACAGTGCTGGGGTACAATGCACCGATGACCCTACTCTTTGCTTTTCCGTCATATTTCTTGATAAAATCTTCAGCCTTTTCTAGTTGTTTTAGTCCTTTTTCTGGGTCATCCCATACGGTCATGAAATTGGCTTCTTGGTGTCTTACCCATCTTCCATCTGAGATACCTTCGCCTTCTACAGCCCTCATTCCTATTTCATCAATATACTTAACAGCAGTATCAGCTCCGAGGGTTCCTACCATTCCTATTTCAAGCATTGTGGTGCAACCGCTTCTCAGAAGCTCTGCCATGCTATAGTTAGCAAAAACGTGATAATCCTCTGGTTTAATGCTCTTGCCTAGAGCTGATAGATTCTCTCCAAGGCTACTCATATAGAGGGACGGTGCTCCAGTATCATCAATGAAGCTCTTATCTTTTGGTGCTGATGAGGCGTGAGTGTGCGTGCATATGAAGCCTGCTGTAACCACATGAGTAGGGGCTTCAATCCATTGATCTACTTTCCCTGAATAATTTCTTCCCACATAATCTATTCTTTTACCTTCAATGACTACAACTCCATCTCTAAGAAGTCTATTTTCCTGACCATCGAAGGCGATAATCCACTTTGCTTTGATACCTATAGACATGGTCATTAATTGAACAATCGATGATAAATAAACTACCATGCCAATCACTAGTTGCTACGATAGGTAGTTCCTCTGCCCAGAATCTTTTAATCCAATACGCGCACGCACCAGGTAGCTGAGCTAGCTGGGTAGGTAGCTGGGTAGCTTAGACCCTGAGGGTCTGAGGCCCTCAGCACCTCGTCCAAGGTACAATGGCAACATATACAGGGGTTTCCTGATCTATGAGCAGGTAAGCCTCAGCACAAGCAGCAAGCTCAAGGTAAGCCCAAGGGGGTAAGAAATAGGTAAGCATTATCTATAGTAACGACTGGTGACGTTGCACAATTGTCTAATAGACTCCAAAAATAGAGGGGGTTGGTTTATGGTTTCTAGAAACGAGAAACGCGCGCGCGTAGCTACTCCATTAACTCTCCTATCTTCTCGTATCTGTCCCAGAACTCAGCTATTTGGATCCTCTTTTTCTCCTCGGGGAGGAACGATGTCCTGATGCTGTTGAGACTGATATCAAAAAGCTCCGCAATGGTGAAGCCGTGGGCCTCGTGGAGTGTCATGTACTCGTTGTTCATGTCGGTGCCGAACAAGGTGGGGTCGTCGCTGTTGACGCTGATGCTGACCCCTTGATCGTAGTATTTTCTGACGGGGTGGTCCTTGATGTCATTGCAGACTCCTGTCCTGACGTTGCTCACAGGACACGTCTCCACCGTTACTCCTCTTTTCTTGAGCAGGGCGATCGCGTCTGGGCTTTGTTGAGCCGTCAAGCCGTGGCCGATTCGCTCAACCCCGAGGCACTCAACGGCGTCGACGACGCTCTCCCATCCAAGCGCCTCACCTGCATGAGCCACGAGCCTCAGACCCATCCCCCTCGCCCGGTCGTAGACGGGCTTGAACTGCGCCGGTGGGTAAGCGTGCTCGCTTCCACCTATCTCTATGCCCACTACCCCCTCGGGGTGTTCCTGGATCTGGTCGAGGACCTCCATCTGGTAATCTGGGCCGTAATCCCTGATGAGGTCCACGCGGGTGCTGCATGTTACGCCGAACTCCCGCTGTGCCTTGCCTATCCCCCTGTTGAGGGCGTCCATCATCAACGCAAAATCCATGTCCGCGTTTTTCATCCTCTGGGGGGCCGAGAAAATGATCTCCGAGTGCAACACGTTCTGGCTCGCCTGGTCCTCCAGCGTCTCGTACGCGATCCTCTCAAACATAGATTCCTTGGTGATGTAGGCCATGCAGGTGCCGAAGACCTTCAGGAAGTGGGGAAAATCATTGAACTTGAAAAAATCCCTCACCTCATCAACGGAATCCCATTGGCTTCCGAGGCCGCTCTCATCCGCCACCCATAGAAGGGTCTCCGGCCGGATGCTGCCCACGAGGTGTATGTGGTGCTCCGCCTTGGGGAGGCTGTTTATGATGGAGTACATTTACCCTTTTTTGCTGGCTGGGATATTAAGTCTTATTCAAGTCATCCCCCCTCACGCCGTGAGCCCTTTAAACCCGCAGTCCCCCTTTCCTCCATGGTTCTGAGAATCGGCCACAGGGGCGCCGCGGGTCACGAGCCCGAGAACACTCTGCTATCACTGAACAAGGCCGTGGAGTTGGGATGCGACATGACCGAGATCGATGTACACGTCTGTGCCTCCGGTGAGGTGGTGGTCATCCACGACGAGGAAGTTTACAGGACCACAAATGGAACTGGTTTTGTCTCCCAGATGTCACTTGACGCACTGAAAGCCCTCGATGCAGGGAAAGGCGAGTCCATACCCACCCTTGAAGAAGTGCTCTCAGCCCTCAAGGGGAGGATACAGCTGAACATCGAGTTAAAGGGCGAGGGAACCCCCGTCCCGGTGCATAAAATCGTGGAGAACTCAGGATGGAGCCCAGATGAACTGGTTCTCACATCATTCAACTGGAACTTGCTAGATGAGTACCGAGAACTGGACCCAGAGGCAAGGCTCGGGCCACTGGCACATGTAAACGCTTTCCATGCCGCACGGTATGCCTCAAAGATTGACGCCTACTGTGTCAACCCCCTCCACCATCTATGCAGGAAGACTTTCGTCACAAAGACCCACAAGAAGGGCTTGAAGATCTTTCCATGGACAGTGAACGAGCCCGATGACATCGAGAAGATGAAAGATGTTGGTGTGGACGGGATCATCAGCGATTTCCCTGACCTGATTTAACCAATTCGGGTTTCATCAAGTATGTTTTTTATCCTACCCCTACGAACAGATGACCATAGTGAAATAACATGGTTCTACCAGTCAAAATATTCGAGATAAGGAGCCTTGAGGGAAACCCCATGGAGAGCCTCACCGGTTGGAGGGAGGTGGAGCAGGTGGAGGGCGAGGATGACCTGTCCCTCGTCACCGAGGTCCTGGAGATGGAGGAAAACGAGGGCGTCATAACGGGCATCTTCGCCAAGGACTTTTACAGGGAGCACACCTACCGGCGGAAGGTCATGGCCAGCCCCCAGACAGAGGAGGCCATCTTCTGGATATTAAAGCACGGCGAGAGAACTTTCCTGGGGGTGATGGCGCCCAGCGTCGCTAGGGGCGTCAAGAAACTGCTGAGCAACCACGTCGCAGTGGCCCTCGGGAGCATCCTCAACGCCGATGTGCGTGAGGCGAGGATCACCGCCGAGACCCTCCAGAGGCTCCACGAGAGCAACCCCCAGGCGACAAACCTCATCTGGTTCGACAACATGGACCTGCCAGGCGTGAACAAGATATGTCTCGCCGGTCAGGGACTCGCGGACACTGGCATGTACAAGGAGTACATCGACCATGGCTTGATCTGGTACGTGGTGTTCACGAGCCAGCCCAAAGGATACACTGTGGGTATCACGAGGAGCATCACCATCACCAACTTCAGCAAGTGCACCGTCGAAGAGTTCATAGAGTTCGTCAGGGACGATATACTGAAGCTGGTCGAAGCCTAACCTTTTTCCCTTCTTTCCTCAACTCTACCCTATGAGGCTCAGCGTCACCACTGACATGTTCAACTACTCGTTCAACCCGGGGCTGGACGAGAAGCTCTCCCTGTTCAAAGGACACGGGTTTGATTACATCCACTGGTGTGACAACTGGAACGACGACGTCATTTACACGGGAGACCAGATGCGAGAATACGCGAAAGCGGTTTCAGACCATGGAATCACTTGTCTAGATGTCCATGGCACTGCCACCCATGAGTACAGCATTGACGCCCTCGATGATGCCGGGCAAAGGGGCTTCATCAAGCTCCTTGAGAACAGGGTACGTTTCTGCAGCGAGGTTGGTGGTGACGCCGTCGTGGTGCACCCCCTGAGGGTCTATGGGCCCAACCTTGAGAAACGGGTTCACAGGTCAAAGAAGGCGCTTGAGTCTGTGCGGGGTCTCTGTCTGGACCTCGGAGTAACTCTGGCCATCGAGAACTGCAGTAGAGACGACCACCACATCCTTGAGGACTATTTCAGCCTCTACGAGCCAGGGTTCATGGGGTTCTGCTACGACTCGGGCCACGCAAACATTCATGGAAACTTAGACTACCTCATGGGGTTCGGGGACAGGCTATTGGTGACCCACCTTCACGACAACAATGCCACAGGTGACGACCACCAGTACCCCGGATGGGGAAATATTGACTGGGAACAAGTCTCGGGTTGGCTCAAGGAACTGGACTACGACAAACCGTGGAACCTGGAGGTGACCCACAACCCTGGACACTTCAAGGGCACCATGGATGAGTTCCTTGAGAAGACCAAAAAGTCATCCCGCCTATTCTAGCCCACGTTTTCCGCACCTTTTTAATCAAACCACTGCGATTTCCATAGTATGGTCGATGATATAGACGAGAGGATCATGGAACTCCTTGAGGAGGACGCCAGGATGACCTACGTCGAAATAGGCAAGATGGTTGGACTCAGCGAGGGAGCGGTAAGAAACAGGATTCAGAGCCTCACCAGCACAGGGGTCATCAAAAGGTTCACCATCGAGAAATCCACGAGCCACGGGGTTAGCGCGGTCACAATGTTAGCGGTGGACCCCTCGACTCCCACCTACGAGGTTTCCAAATCTGTAAGTATGCTGGAGGGCGTAGAGAGGGTCTACGAGGTAACCGGCGAGTACGATATCCTGCTTGTTTCCAGCAGCGTCAACATCGACGGCATCAACCAGTGCATCGAGGACATCCGGAAGATCAATGGCGTCGAGAAGACCAACACCATCATCGTCCTCCGAACCATCTAACACGTTTTATTCCCTCACTCCACTGGAAACCCATGTCGAAGAGGCTCGCGGTTCCAGTTCTAGTCATTATACTCCTCATAGGAGCCGTGGCTCTGATGAATAGGGGTCCAGAGTCGCCCCCTGATGATCAACATGACACTGATACCCCAACTGAGACGACGGTTTCCCATGAGGCCCCCGAGGAGGAACACGCTGAAGAACCCGTTGACGAGCCAACTGATACTCAAAGATGCGTAAGCTTGTCCCCTGAGGCCTACTCTAC
>JABXKY010000061.1 GCA_013619005.1 Candidatus Bathyarchaeota archaeon
GTGGTCATTTGCGCATGTTAAGCTGC
Organism: Candidatus Bathyarchaeota archaeon; assembly: GCA_013619005.1. Taxonomy (GTDB): domain Archaea; phylum Thermoproteota; class Bathyarchaeia; order TCS64; family TCS64; genus RBG-16-57-9. The sequence continues at coordinate 27 of JABXKY010000061.1, forward strand.
CAGCATTTTGCTCTTCTCTTTTAACACAAGTTGTCCCATAATTGGATATTAACAACTGTTAAAAATTGCTCTGGGGATTATTCTTGATTCAATATGGCTATTCCTCCAGACATAGAGATTGCTCAAAGCGCGAATATGAAGCACATCTCTGAGATCGCCGGGGGCCTGGGGCTCACCGGCGACGATATCGAACTTTATGGAAAATACAAGGCCAAGATTCTGCCCCACGTCCTCAAGGAGAGAGAGGGCAGGCCTGATGGCAAGCTGATAATTGTTACCGCGGTGACCCCCACCAAGTCAGGTGAGGGAAAGACCACCATGGCAGTAGGGCTGGCGCAGGCACTAGGCCATTTAGGAAAAAAGAACATCGTTGTGCTGAGGCAGCCCAGCATGGGCCCAGTGTTCGGCATCAAGGGCGGCGCAGCGGGAGGCGGTTACGCCCAGGTCGTGCCAATGGATGACATCAACATCCACTTCACTGGAGACCTCCACGCCATCACATGCGCCCATGACCTACTGACCAGCTTAATGGAGAACTCGATCCAAAGGAAGAACAAGCTGGACATTGATACCCAGCAGATCATGTGGAAGAGGGTCCTGGACATCGAGTCAAGGTTCCTCAGGAACATCGTGGTCGGGCTAGGTGACTCCAACGGTGGGAGGCCCTACCAGACTGGTTTTGAGATCACCACCGCATCTGAGATCGCAGCCATCCACGCCATCAGCAAGGACCTCATGGACTGCAAGGAGAGGATGGGCGAGATCACCCTAGCCTATAACAGCAAGGGCGAGGCGGTCAAGGCCAAGGAAGTCGGCGGCATAGGCGCCATGGCCATCCTCATGAAGGACGCGGTGAACCCAAACCTGGTCCAGACGCTTGAGAACACCCCCGCCATCATCCACGGCGGGCCATTCGCAAACATCGCCCACGGTTGCCCAAGCCTGGCTGCCATCAAGACGGCGCTGAAGCTCACAGACTATGTGGTAGTCGAGCCCGGTTTCGGGGCGGACTTGGGGATGGAAAAGTTCCTCAACATCGCGTCCAGGGCAGGAGACCTAAAGCCCAGCGTGGTTGTCGTGGTGGCCACGATAAAGGCACTGAAACGCCATGGAGGCATAAAGTACAAGAACCTCAAGGAGGTCAACGCGGAGGCAGTCAAGGCAGGGCTACCTATCTTGGCCAACGAGGTTGACAACGTCAGGAAGTACGGGCTCAGGCCGGTGGTCTGTATGAACCACTTCCACACTGACGGCGACGACGAGATCAAGGTGGTACTGGACTGGGCCAAGGAGGCGGGGGTACCCGCCGCGTTCACCGACACTGTCCTTAAGGGAGGTCCGGGCGGATTAGAGCTGGCCAATATCGTCCTTGAGGAGGTCGAGAAGGAGAGCGATTTCCATTACCTGTATGACCTGGACATGCCCGTTGACGAGAAGATCAGGACGATAGCGACAAACATGTACAAGGTGGCTGACATCAAGCTGAATGCCGAGGCCAGGAAGAACCTCAGGAAGATAGTGAAACTGGGCTTCGACAAGCTGCCCATCTGCATGGCCAAGACGCCCCTGAGCCTAACCGACAACGACAAGCTGCTGGGCATGCCACCGGAGGGTTACGTGCTGCCCATCGTCAGGCTCAAGCCGAGCACAGGCGTAGGCTTCATCATCGCCTACTGTGGCGACATCAACACGATGCCGGCGCACCCGAGCAAGCCCGCGGCCAACGATATGGATATTGATGAGAACGGAGTAATCAAGGGACTGAGTTAAAATGGCAACTATACTAGACGGAAAAGCCACAACGGCTATCGTTATGGAGGAGATCACCGCGGAGGTCGAGAAGCTGGCAGGGAAGGGGGTCGTCCCCGGACTGGCCGTCGTCCTCACCGGTGACGACAAGTACAGCGTCAGGTACGTGAAGCTAAAGACCAAGAGGGCCGCAAAGGTCGGCATGTACGCGGAGTTCCACCACCTGGAGGAGACCACCGACGAGGAGCTCAAGGCGCTCATCGAGAAGCTGAATGCGGACCCAAAGATACACGGCATCATGGTACAGCTGCCCCTCGCGGAGGGGCTTGACGAGTTATCGGCTGTGGAGGCCATCGCAAACGAGAAGGACGTTGACGGACTGAGCCCCAGCGCCCTCGGCAAGGTGCTCATGGGCGAGGAATGCTACCTGCCCGCGGGCGTTGAGGCCATCATGGAGCTGTTCAAGAGGTACGATATCAGCCCGGAGGGAAAGCACTGGCTGGTAGCCGGTGGGACCAACTTCATGAGCAAGCCAATGGCGGCCTACGTCATGAACATGAAGTCAAGGATCACACAAGCGGGTGCAAAATGCCCGCACATCCCGACACTTGCTAAGACGGCGGACGTGATCTGCACCGAGATGTTCAAGAAGCACGCCATCACCGCGGACATGGTGAAGGACGGCGTCATCATCCTGGACAACGGCAACAACTACGAGGGAAAGAAGGTCTTCGGAGACGTTGACCCGGCGGTCTACGAGAAGGCGTCAGCCTATACCCCGGTACCAGGCGGGATCGGGCCCATGCTCATCGCCATGCTCCTGAGGAACACGGTGAAGGCGGCGGCCAAAACCGCTTAACCCCATTTTTCTATTAATTCTTCTCTGGTTCAGGATTTAAATTCATGAACCCGGTAAGATGGTTAGGTGAACTCTTTGACAAGGATGGATAGCCGGCGTGCCCGAAGAATGATGAAACAGATGGGCATGAACATGGACGAGTTAGGCGACATTAAGCGCGTTATACTGCAGGGCGACAACAAGGAGATAGTCATCGAAGGCCCCCAGGTCACGAGCATCAACGTCCAGGGCACCAAGATGTACCAGGTTGCCGGGGGACGCGAGACCGAGAGGAAGATACAGGCAGCGGGAGCCGTAGAGGCCGCACCGGTGGAGGAGGAGCCGCTGGTGCTCCCGGAGGAGGACATCCTGCTTGTTGCCCAGCAGGCCAACGTCAGCATAGAAAAGGCCAGGGCGGCTCTGGAGAACAGCGATGGGGACCTTGCGCAGGCCATCATCAAGCTCCAGACAAGGTGACCGTCGTCATTAAATAGAGCCGACAGGGTATTGGAGGCAATTTATCCCAAACCTATAGGTTGAGTGAGCAATTACGTGGAGTTGAGGGTCAGAAAGTTCGGGGGCATAGTGGTCGAGTACGGGGACCAGGGCATCATGCTTGATCCCACTCGGAACACCCATAGCTACCCCACTTTTGTGAGCCACGCCCACTCTGACCACTCCGCGGCGTTCAAGCACCCGGGTCGAGAGAAGTACGCGACCCAGGAAACATTCGACCTTTTGGAGGTTATGGGCTGGAAGAGGCTGGGCGGCTTGAAGCCGATCAAGGTAGGTGACACCGTCAAGATCGATGATATCGAGGTGAAGGTCCACAACGCGGGGCACGTCCTTGGCAGCGTGGAGTTCGAGATCAACACCCCCGAGGGGACAGTTCTATACACGGGGGACCTGTGCACCGAGGACACTTTCACCATGGACCCGGCCACCAAGGTTGACTGTGATATCCTCGTCATCGAGACCACGTTCGGCGCGCCCATGTTTAACTTTCCTAAGAGGGCTGATGTGGCTGTTGAGATATACCAGTGGGCGGTCAACACAGTCCTTCAGGGCAGGATACCCACGTTTAAGACCGACAGCATCGGTAACGCCCAGGAGGTCATCAGTATTCTTAACCAGTACACGAACCTGCCTGTCGTGACAAACAAGAGCGCCACCAGGGTCACGGAACTGTACAGGAGCAAGGGGTACAACCTGGACTCGGTGGACGCCGACTCAGATGAGGGAAAGGACCTTCTGGACTCGGGCAAGTGCGCCATCATCACCCCGAAGGGTAGCAAGCCTTTCAGGACCAACCAGGAGATCGCCCTGACCTCAGGGTGGGCGACCATCATGGGGAGGAAACGGGTCGCGTTCCCGCTTAGCGACCACGCAGACTACAAGGGATTGATGGGCTTCATCAGGGGGGTCAAACCCAAAAGGGTCCTCACTTTCCACGGGGGTAACTTCACGAAGGACTTCCACAACCACGTCAGGAAGACCCTGGGGATAGCGGCAGCGCCCCTGACGGCAAGGATTGAGACCATATCTGGACCCAAGATGAGCAACGAGGCCCGTATCAACGCCTGCAGCAGGCAGATAATCAGAACCATAAGGATTCCCGGCTTCATCTACCAGCCAGCGTGGCTCGTCAAGGAGATGTCCAGGCAGGGTTTCACGTCAAACGAGACAGAGAACAGTATAGATTACCTCATAGAGCGCGGTGTCCTAAAAGGGACCCCCGATGGGGTCAAACTGACTTAGAATTTTACGATCTGGGCGTGCGGGATGTCCCCGAAGTAGATGACAGCCCTCTCGTGGACCATGTTGCATTCGATGGCGGCCTCGACGATTGCCTTTCCCACAAGGTTGCAGATGGTCGCCTGCCTCATTGCCGCGATGGCCTCGTCGACCTCGCCAAGGGTTCCCCTGTAGAAGCCCTCACTGACCTTGAAAGGTACCCTGCCACCCTCAAGGGTCTCGCCAAGTATCTCCTCGTCGCAGACCGCGACTACCCTGTTCCTTCCGCGGGTCATTGTCTTGACGTAGACCTTGCTCATCCTAATTCTTCCCTATGCTGCTACGGGCGCCGCATGCGTCACACTGGAGGAACGATAGCCGCTTGTCCCTCACAACGTTGGTATCTGGCCTGCCGCAGACCGGGCAGATGACGTACTTGTTCGTGTATATCTCGATGAGGTTTCTTATGCTGTCCGCGTTGAACCTTCCCTGGAAGACTACCTTGTCTCCGTCAAAGTTGCCCCTGGTCGCCGTCTCCCTTAACAGGAACTTTAGTATGTGCTCTGGTGGCCTCTGCAGCCTCTCTGCGATCTCTCTGAAGTTCTGGATGACGCTTCGCCTTCCCTGCCTTCTCACTATTGCCCTCGGGATCTGGAACCTATCCACCTCAGCCACCAAGTCGGGTAGATTCTTGTAGGCCCTGCTCAGCATTTCCTTGTAATCTTTTTCCATTTTTTCACCGTGAAATCGCGGTTTCTTAACCGCTTGTTACATCCATCATTGAGTTGCTCTTGAAAAAGGTTTAGGGTTGGGGCCTCTTGAGGGTAAAGTATATCATCAGCCCTCCGATTGCTCCCACGAAAAGGCCCACGGAAATTAGGATGTTTGCGATGCTACCGAAAAACGGCACGCTGGCTCCTACCTGTATTTCCGCGTCTATCCCCTCAGAGCCATCGGCGTTCATGATCACTATGTTGTATGTGCCCACCATTGGCTCCCAGATAAGCTCCTGCTCTTCCGCGCTTGATGTGTGGGCCACCCAGTAGCTGTGCACGGTGGGTGGTACCGACGGGGAGCCTCCTGGGTGGAGCATGAAGTCGGCGTCTGAGAAGACAAGCTCGTAGCTCTCCTCATCGAAGTTCATGTCGATGACCTTCTGGTACTCCACGTCCTGAAGGAATGAATGAATGTCCGATTCCCTCGCCACGCCTATGAATATCTCCTTATCGGGGTCGTTACTCTCTGTGACTATCTTTAGCTTCAAGAGGCCTCCCCTGCTCTGTATCCACCTCCAAGCCATTGGGTTCCCATCTATCTCCATGTCCTCAAGCACGATGGCGTAGCCCGATATGTCAACGGTGGCAGGGTCGCTGGTAATGTAGCCGTCCTCGTCCACAACCAAGGTCTGGATTGACCTCAACGTGGTCCCTCCCATGATGAGCCCGAACGATGTGATGAGCAGAATGACGCCCAGGAGGAGCACCCCCATATGAACGATGCCCAACGACTCCTTTGGCTTTACGTAGATGCTCTGGGACATCC
>JABXKY010000252.1 GCA_013619005.1 Candidatus Bathyarchaeota archaeon
AACAGCGGAGGACCGCTGTTCAACTTGAGGGGAAAGGTCGTGGGGATGAACACCGCCATCATCAGTAATACAAATGATTTCAGCGGAATCGGCTTCGCAATCCCCTCAGACACTATCCAGAGGGAGGTAATGGCACTTATCGAGAACGGCAGCTATGAGCACCCGTGGATCGGAATTAGCGGCCTCGATCTGGCACCCCAGTTCGCTGGTGCGATGGGGCTGGTAAACACGACCAAGGGAACTCTTGTGGTTAACCTGATCGAGGGGGGGCCCGCCGACCTGGCGGGCATCCTAGGTAGCACAGACACCGTGAATATTGGAGGGTTCACGTACTCCGTCGGAGGAGATGTGATAATCGGGATAGACGGGGTTATTATGGAAACATTCTACGAGCTCCAAGTGTATCTCACGAGGAACACCAAACCCGGTGATACTGTAACAATGAACGTGATCCGCGACGGTGAAGTGATAGAGGTCCCGTTCACACTGGGCTCTCGGCCCCCGCCCAGCTAACCGTGAGTGGCTAGCAGCCGCTCCAAGGTAGCCTCATCGTAGCTGAGGAGGACGCCGAACCTTCTCGCGATCTCGTCCTCGATCTCATCCGGGTTACCCTTCTCATCGCTCTCCTTCTTGAGCGCCTTCAGTGCATGGTACTCGTCCAGCACGGACTGGTCGTGCGCGATGAGGATAACGGTCTTGTCCTTCGCGATGTCCCTGGGGAACAACTTGGTGACGAGGAGGTCAGGCTCAACGAAGAGGAGCGTGTTGTACTCCTCGGCGGCGTGTATGGTCGCCCCAAGCATCTCCTGTGCGTACTCGTGGCTGTAAGGGCTGCTGAGGGCCAGCTGCTTGCACCCGACCCCAACGACCTCGGAGAAGGCCATGTTGATACCGGCGTGGTAGCTGTGGATATCGAAGCTGGGGAGAATCTTGCTTAAAGGATGGTCAGTCATGGATTAGATGGGGCTCTACCCGTTTTTCACTGTTCTTACCACTGAATCGATGGGGTTCATGATGGCCTTCCTGCCGCTGAAACTGGTGATGTATTTGAACCCGATCCCCTTGAGCATCTCAACGGCCTCTGGGAGCCAGAAACCAAGGTGCTCAGGAAGGTGGCTGTCGCTGCCTATGTTCACCTTAACGATACCCGCATCATGCACCGCTACCATGAAATCCCTGATGGGGTACTGGACCTCATGCTCGTGGCGCCTGCCCGAGGTGTTCACCTCTACGCCCATATCATAGCTCTTCAAGGTGTCAATTGCCTCAATGCAGGTATCACTGTAGTCCCCCCAATGCGCAGCCTCCGCATGCATCTTGTGCAGATACCTCCTCCAGTAATCGGGGTGGGACATCATATCGAAATATCCCGTCTCGATTGCCTCAATGTACAGATAGTAATACTCGCTTGTTGCCTCAACGAGTGGTCTGCCATCGAAGAAACCAGAGCTTCGTTTCCTTGACCCCACGTCCCATTCTCCCACAAGGTGAACGCTGCCAAGGATGAAATCCCAGTTGTACTCGTCAAGAACCCTCTCGACCCGGCTCTGGTCCCCCCGGATATAGTCAACCTCTAGTCCAGGCTTCAGGTGCACCTCGGTGGTCTCGTTGAGCTCGAGGATCTCATTGATGTACCCCCCAATCTCGTGGTCCCTAATTCCCAAATTGACGTCTGGGCCGGAGGTTATCAGGTGGGTAGTAAAACATATCTCCTCGATGCCCTTGGACTCGGCGACCTCGATGTATAACGGGATAGTGGATTCCCTCGCATCCCTTGAGCGGGACTCGTGGACGTGGTAGTCGAACCTGGCCACCTTCATGCCCAAGAGAGACGAGCCCGGATATTTAGAGGGTTCCCATACTGGTTACCCGAAAAAACACGGTACTTGACTCACATGGAGCCGTAATACATAGCACATGTATCGATCCAAGATGCTGTTCAATCCTCGGTTTCATCCCTCCGTTATACCTTTTAAACAAAAAACAGGATGAACGCCTGAACCCGCATGGAAGCAGTAGCCCGAGGCGTAGTGGAACAGGCAATCGATGACGAGTTATCTGACAGGAGGCTTGAGCTCAGCTATAACACGTTCAAGCGGTTCGAGAAGGAGGGGCTGCTGAAGTCCGCGGAGTCCGCCATGTTCGGCAAGATCTACTCCGAGGCGTTCAGCTACTTCATCAACTACAAGATGCACTCGAAGGAGCCAATAAGCCTCTACGAGGTGGAGGAGTTCGAGAAGGTCATCGACCGTAGAGTCCAGGAGATCAAATGCAAGATCATACACCTGACAGCCCGTTGAGAAAAATGGGGGAGACCAGAAAAAGGTGAATTAAAACCTGATCCCCCGGCGTAACTTTCTATATTTGACGCCACGTTTACCGGTATTAACGTGATTTGTGTCAAAGTTCCACACACAGCAGTAATGGTTTTAAGATACAGTGTAACCTTACCCGTTCGGCGGGTGAGTGGGTCCTCCTACGTGTTCCGCCTTACAAATCCCGTGATAAGGAGGAGAAAAATATGAAAACAAAAGAAATCAGTCTAATTGCAGTTATCGCTGCGCTATACGCGGCGATGGTTATAGTTCTCGCACCCATAAGTTTCGGTCCAGTACAGCTCAGGCTTGCGGACGTATTGATACCATTAGCGGCGATCTTAGGGTTACCAGCCGTTTACGGCGTGACACTGGGGGCGTTTGTGGCCAACGCATACTGGTTCATGAGCCCCATTGACGTCGTGTTCGGGGCGCTAGCGAACCTGGTGGCAGGCTACATCATCTACAGGTACAAAGACAACCTTGTACCAGCCTCAGCCATCGCATCCGTGGTAATAGGAATCATGGTCGGGGGGTATCTTTGGATGTTCTTCCCGCCCCCCAGTATTTTGGGACTCCAGCTACCCGCATGGCTTGGAATGATTTTAAGTGTCAGTCTAAGCAGCCTAGTTGCTGTTGCATTTCTAGGAGTCGCCTTGGTTAAGCTCCTGCAGCAATCCAAGTACCTTGAGCAACTCAATGCATGACCTTAATACTTCTAATCTCCTTTTTAAAATCTCAATGAACGTCAAGATAGTCAAGGCCATGGCAAAGTTCGGGACCCTAAGCTCGATCTTGGGGGCGTTTATGATAGGCATCACCATCACTATGACTGAGAACTGGAGCTTCACCCAGAACACGTTCAGTGAACTGGGAGTCATGGGCGCTGGGGCAGCTATAATTTACACCAGCGGCCTCCTAATGGCCGGCGCCCTCGCCATGTTACTGGCGGCGGCGTTCTTCGAGTTCACTAGCGGCGATATAGTGGGGCAGGCTGGGAGCGCCGTTTTTCTGGCATTCTCTCTGTCAGTTTGCGTGCTGGGGGTCGGAATCATTGATCTTGGCGAATGGGTGAGGTACGTCTCCCCCGCCATCTACGTGATGATCCCGCTGAGCGCCACGCTTCTGAGTTACAGCCTCTACAAGAAGGGACTGCAGCTCCACGCGGGGGTCGGTTTAGTTGCAGCGGTGATAGGCGCGGCTATCTGGTTGATGGGCGGACCCGTAAACGCTTTGAATCAGACAATAGCCTTGGCGCCGTTCAGCGTCTGGCAGATCTACGTCGGTCTTCACATGTACAGGCTTGAAGAGCCTAACGAGTGGAATTGACGGATAAGAATTGATTAAAAACTTGAAGGTTTAGGGGTAGACCCTGCGCATATCCCTCGGGAACGGCACGGTATCCCTAATGTGGTCTAGCTTGAGCATCCACATTAGAACCCTCTCAACGCCCAGACCGAAGCCACTGTGCGGGACCGTACCCCACTTGCGTAGGTCCATGTACCAAGCGTAGTTGGCCGGGTCAAGACCGTCGTCGAGGGTCCTCTGGTAGAGCTGCTCGTAGTTATGTACCCTCTGGCCTCCTCCGATGATCTCGCCGTAGCCCTCGGGGGCTAGAAGGTCTGAGCTTAACGTGACCTCTGCCCTGTTTGGGTCTGGCATATGGTAGAATGGCTTGATGCCGCTGGGGAACCCAACAACCCAGAAGGGCGTCTCGAACTCCTCTGTCAAAGGTCCCTCCTGCTGCCAACCAAAGTCGTCGCCCCAGAACATATCGACTCCCTTGCCCTGGACGATTTCCACGGCCTCGTCGTAGGTGATCTTGGGGAAGGGTGCCTTCAGTGATGCGAGGTACTCGGGGTCCCTGCCAACCTCCTTGACCTTTTCGGGCATGGTCTCCGCCAGCGTGTTGGCGATGTGGCATACAAGCTTGTCGCCGGTGTCCTGGATGTCGCTGAGGGTGCTCCATGGCTCCTCAAGCTCCATGTGGAGGAACTCGCTGAGGTGCCTCCTGGTCCTAGATGGCTCAGCCCTGAAACTGGGCGCGATTGTGTAGATATTGCCCAGACTGCTGATCAAAGCCTCGGCGTAGAGCTGCCAGCTCTGGCTCAGGTAAACCCCCTCGCGCTCGAAGTAATCAACGCTGAAGAGCGTTGATCCTCCCTCGACCGACGCCGTCATGAACATGGGGGTCTGGACCTCGGTGTACCCGTTGTCCTTAAAGTAGTCACGGGCAGCCTCAAGGAACTTCGCCCTTATATGGAATATGTTCTGGAGCTTGGGCTCCCTGATGTACAGGTGCCTGTTGTCCATGAGGAACTCGACGCCCTGCTCCTTCTTAACTATCGGGTAGTCCAGGTGTGACACGTAGACGCTGCCGATGCCGTTGACGCGGACCTCCCAGCCACCTGGCGCACGGCTATCCTCATTGACGTTGCCAGTCAGCTCGATGGTGGTCTCAAGCGGATACTTTTCGACTTTCTCGAATGTCTCTTCCCCAATCTTGCGCTTGTTCAGCGTGCACTGGATCACCCCTGAGCCGTCCCTTAGCTCAAGGAACTGGATGCCCCCGCTGCTCCTGCTGGTGTATATCCAGCCGCGGACCTTGACATCAGCCCCGTTCTCATATTTTCCGTTTAAAATATCGGCTGTTTTTACAAATCCGGTCATGTTGTCTCATTCATCCCCTCCATTATTAAAGACGTTTACGGCGGGGAATCGGTTAAAACTGATAAACAGTTACGAAAGATAATACTCAAGATGAGCATATCTAAACGTGAAATAATGGACGGCTTTGAGGGAGCCCGCGCAAAGACGTTCATCTACATGGCGAAGGCATTGATCAGAGAGCTGGGTGATGAAAAGGGGAGACAAGTCATCCGTGAAACAGTCTTTGATATGAGTATGACTTCAGGTGAAGCCACCCGGGAGAGCTACCTAAAGCAAGGCATCGAAAACACATGGCAGAACCACAGGGACTTGAATGGTCCGGTCTACGAGGTTGCGTGGGAGGGAGGTATCACTGTTGACAAGTCTGACCTCAAGGTGGTTGAGTACTCGTACTGTCCTCTTGCGGCAGGTTTCGAGAGGCTCGGAGAGGAAGCGGAGGAATTGGGAGACATATACTGCGAGATTACGGACAACGCGTTCTGGGCGGGTTTCAACCCAAAGTGGAGTGTAACAAGGGAAAAGAAAATCAGCGAGGACGGTGTCTGCCGCCTCGTATGGAGAAAAAATTAAAGAAGCGCCATCCTCTTGGCGACGCCCTTCAGGAACTCCCACAGGACACCCACACCGGGCACTTCCACGTACTCGAATGGGCTGTGGGGGTTTTTGATCGTGGGCCCAACGCTGACTATCTCCATGCCCGGCTTGAGCCCAGCGATCACACCGCACTCAAGGCCCCCGTGGATACCCGTGACCTTGGGGTTCTTTTTCAGCACGAACATGTAGGAGTCCTTCACTATCTTCAGTAAAGGTGAGTCCAAGTCGGCCTTCCAGCCTGACCCCCCCTCCCT
>JABXKY010000037.1 GCA_013619005.1 Candidatus Bathyarchaeota archaeon
CTCTCATGTTGTAAGGATAAGTCAAGGGATATTTTCATGACTTGATGATAAACTGTTGTCACGTTCTCGATTAAAAGAGGCGGTTTTATGATAAAGGAGGGTAAAAACGTGGCTTCTAATTCAGGTAAACGTCAAACCACCCCACAAAGTAACGCAGTCACCTCACCCTATGAGAGGGACTGCTACCCCACGAGGCCCCTTGGCCCTCATTTGGGTACACGAAGACCTCGGTTACTCTCATCCACTGAATGAGACTGGGTTCACCTGTTACCCCAATAAAATGACGATAATAGATCTATTCAGTTCTGAGGCATGATTTTGAGGGCCCACTGATTTACGTTATCCTGAGAAGGCAGATGAGTCCCCCGAACTGGGCGACTCGTCCAATATGCGGCGAGTCAGGCGGCAGGACCCTTGTCTTGACTCCCTTGTTCTCGGCTACCTGGAACAGCCGCTGTACCCTCCGTCTATGTCGTTCCTGGAACGTCTGGGATGTTATGATGTACTCGACGTCCTTTCCTCCGTAAACCGCGTCCTCTCCCTCGTCAAGCGAGAACATCAACGTCTCGATGCCGTCCCTGGATGATAGCCGCTTCTCAAGGACGCTCATGACCAGCCGCATGTCTCCTTCCCCAGCTTGACGTATCTTGTCACTGAAACCCGAGGCGTTGACCAGCTCCATCACTGCGTCGACGTCCCTCGCCGAGCCCTCGACGTACTGGAATGAGACCCTGTTGAGCTCGTACCCCTTCAGCATCCATCCCTGGTGCTTCTCGATGTGCCCGATGAAACCATCATATTTTTTCTTGTCCTTCGAGGCAAGTAGCACGGTTTTGACTCCCTGTTTGATGGATGGCCTGAGCTCGTCCACTAGGGCCTCGAAGAAGTTGTACTCGTTGTCGACCCACTTCTTCACCTCACCGGCTTTAACGGAGTTGCTGAAAACGTTCCAGAATATGGCGCGCTTGTTCTCAAGCCCGACTAGAACCGCTACAGGGTAGCCCCGTCTTCTCCTCTTCCTCGGCACAGGGAACCTGATGATGGGTTCAGGTTTAAGGCTTGGGCTCACGGGTCATGAGATACGCGAAAGGCATGATAAGAAGCGCCACCCCCACGAGGATCGTGTAGAGCGTGTGCGCCGAGTAGCTGTCCGCTATGGCTCCGCCGATCAACGGCCCAAGGCACATTCCAATACCGTAGATGGCCTCGTGGACCCCCATGGCTGTCCCCCGTAGCCTCTCGGGGGTTCGTTTGCTGATGAAATCCAGGGCAACGGGCGTCATGATGCCTGAACCTATTCCGTAGAAGACCAGGGGTATCCCGAAGCTCATAGCGTCCCCGCCCGATCTAACTAGGAACATGGAAGCAGCCATGAAAAGGGATGCCGTGAACATCGATCGCCACGCCCCCCATTTGACGAGTTGCTGGACATTGAGGAAAACGAGGCCCCTGACCCCGTTGGTCACCGTTAGGAGCAGGCCTATTATTGCGGCAGTGAGTCCCACAACCTTCATGTGTCCCGGAATTATGGCCATGTAGATGCCGAGGACAAGTGTGAAGGGAATCAGGGTGAGATAGGCGAGGGTTAGCGGCCGCAGTTCTCCCAGGGTGGCTCTACCGTGGCTCGAAACGTTCAACAACTCTATCCTGCCCCTTATCCTCATTAGACCCAGCACAAGGCTTACCGTGATGAGTGCCGCCTGGCTGTAGAAGAACAGGGTGTACCCGTAGAGACTGGATACCAATCCACCAACGTAGGGACCGATTGTGAAACCCGCGATCCAGGCTAGGTTATACCTGCCGAGGGACTGTGTCAGTTCCTCCCTTGGAGAGATCTGTGCAGTCAGTGTGCTCGCTGCGACCCAGAAAGTTGCTGAGGCTAACCCGAGGAGTGCCCTGACTGCCAGTATCTGGGGGATGCTTGAGACGAACGAGAACAACGCCATTGTGGCCATCCCGATGCCGGTGAAGACTAGGTAGAGGCTCACTTTCTCGTACCTGTCGAGCATGTAGCCGCAGATGAGGGTGAGGGCAGTGTAGACAACGTTGCCGACGGCCCCAATCAAACCAAGGTCAGTGTAGCTGGCCCCGAGGGTCTCCGCGTAGACGGGTAGTAGGAACGTTGTTGTGCCGAGCCCAGTTGCCGTCAGGAATATTGTGACGTAGAGAACCTTGAGAATCGATCTACGCTCGGCGTCATCCATGAGACATGGGTGCGTCTCGGGTGTTTATATTATGTTTTAGAGGTGTGCCATCTCTTTGATGTTGCCGTAGAAGATTTTGTAGATGTCCTCGTCGTTGATTACGCCGTCGGCTTTGAGCTCGTTGCAAGCCTGTACCTGGGCTTCAAGGATGTTTATCCTCCATCCCCTGGGGAAGAAGGTGCTGTCCGTCCCGAAGAGCACCTTGTGGCTTCCTCCCGTGGTGATCATCTTTCTGAAGATCTGCTTGAGGTCGATATCGTAGGGCAGGTACTTCATCCAGCTGTTGCTGCCGCTGCTGTCGCCGTACACGTTGTCGGTCTGGTACTGCATCATGAGTACTTCCCTGAACCAGCCGGCGCCGAAGTGGGCGATGATGAAGTTGAGGTCGGGGTAATCCCTGCTTGGAACCTGGATGTCAATGGGGTTCCCGTTACGCAGGTCGGCTTGGCCGCCGATGGTTATCCCAAAGTGAAGGAAAACCAGCATATCATTGGCAAGGCAGGCATCATAAACTGGATAGCACGGCTCGTCGTAGACCTTGAGGCCCTTCCAGCTTGACGGGTATAGCTTGATCCCCTTAAAACCGTCCTTGGCGGCCTGTTTCACCTTGTCAGCGGCATCTGGCTGGGCTGGGTTTATGTTGGCGTACCCTATGAACCGCCCCGGGAACCGTTTCATGGTCTCAAGGAACTCGTCGTATGCCTCGACACCCACCATGACTCCCATGGTCTCGATTCCGTACCTGTCAAGCTCGTCAACCCATTTCTGGGCGGTGTCCCAGTTCTCATCCGGGAGCTCGATGCTGGTCATGTCCGTGCGTGACGCAGTTCGAGACGTGAAGCTCTTCACGGTCCTGCCCCGTGTGAGCCAGTTCTTCATGGTGTTGGCTGTGAAGTAGTGGGCGTGAGCGTCGATTACCATTATCCCTGCCTTGCTGATCAAATTGGTCTTCCTTGAATGGGATGGGCGTATTATATTTGATGCGTTTTGGGGCTATTATTTCCTCGATAATAGGATAAAAACAACCCCAAAAGCAGCGATAATTGACTACCATGGGTATCCCGGTATTCTTTTTTGAAACCTTTATCCCAAACCCCATAGGTACTCCATGAGAAGCCACTATGAGTCAGGAACGCGAAGAACTGCTAAAACTGCTGTCCGATGAGGAGCTTGACCTCTTCATCCTTACGGGTGGAATAGACATAGCGGATCAGATGCGTGAGAACGTCATCGGGATAACCAAGATCCCGATAGGAGTGGCGGAGAATTTTGTTATAAACGGAAAATCCGCGATTATACCCATCGCCACCGAAGAAAAAAGCGTCATCATGCAAGCCAGTATCGGTGCAGGCCTTGTTCCCGAGGGGTTTAAGGCAGCCACCTCAGGAAACACCATGATTGGTCAGATACAGGTGCTTGACGTCCCTGATTTGGATGCAGCGGAAGATGCGATCCTCGCCGAGAAGGAGGCGCTTCTCGTTGACGCCAACACAATTTCGAGGACACGGAAAGCGGTGGACCTTCAAGTCAAAAGACTGGACACCGCTGTCGGTAAGATGCTCATAGTTGAGATATTCGCAGACGTAAGGGACTCCATGGGAGCCAACTTGATTGACTCCATGTGTGAGCTATTAGCCCCCACCATCGCGAGGATCACCGGTGGGAGGACCCTCCTTAGGATATTATCGAACCTCGCGACACGGAGAACAGTGAATGTAACGGCCCGCGTTCCCGTAAACTCGATTGGCGAAAGGGTGGTAGACAACATAATCGCGGCTGATGCCTTTGCATGGGCTGACCCATACCGGGCGTCCACCAGCAACAAGGGCGTCATGAACGGCGTCATAGGGGTGCTGCTAGCAACGAGCAACGACACGCGGGCAGTAGAGGCGGGTGCACACAGCTACGCCTCTATTTCTGGATCATATAGGCCGCTCACCAAGTGGATTAAGGATGAGAACGGCGACCTCGTGGGAACGCTTGAGATGCCCATGGGAATCGGGACCGTAGGGGGTGTAATACAGTCTCACGAACTGGCAAACGTGGTTCTCAGATTGATGAACGTCGAGACCGCGAGCGACTTGGCGATGATTGTAGGCAGCGTGGGACTTGCCAGCAACCTTGGAGCACTCTACATAATGGTCACCGAGGGCATAAAGAGCATCCAAGCCTAGAACGCGTAACCCGGGTGCCCTGTACTATCCTATTTGTCTTCTAATTGGAGTGCTCTAAATCAATGCCTAATTAACGACTGGAATACGTTATTTGTGCTACCCTTGGTGGTACCCATTGGGTATATTTACCTCCGCGACGGTGATGATTCTGAAAAGGATTTGACCCCAATGAAACTCTCACTTAAACCAATGAAGGCGGCAGCCGAGGACGCCTCTGAGATATACACCGTCACTGGAACCAACGGAGCCGATAACGGCGTTGATAGGCTCATCGACCTTATGGCGGATAACGATCAGGCGTTTTACAGGTCAAGCAGGGAGATGGTGGCACAGGGCCCTGAGGGGTTCATTGGTACCAATGACGTGGTTCTCATCAAGGTCAACAGCCAGTGGGGCGAGCGAGGCGGGACAAACACCGACCTCGTATCCAGCATCATCCGGGTCATCCTTGACCACCCAGACGGCTGGAAGGGCGAGATCATTGTCGCTGACAACGGACAGGCACAGTATGGCGGCGCGGGGCGGGGTGGAAGCCTTGACTGGCCGATGAATAACGCACTCCAAAAGGAACAATCCGTTCAAGACGTCGTCGACAGGTACGCAACCAACTTCAAGGTATCAACCTGTCTTTGGGACAAATTCACCTCCAACGTGGTCCAGGAGTTCGCCGAGGGGGACAGCGAGGACGGATACGTAGTCAACACAAAGGTGATCTCAACAACAGGCACCATTGTCTCCTACCCCAAGTTCACAACCCCCTACGGGACACCTGTGAGCTTCAAGTGGGGGATCTACAAACCAGAGATAGATGACTACGACGTTGATAAACTCAAAGTCATAAACGTGCCAGTGCTCAAGACCCACATGATCTACGGGGTCACCGCCGCCATCAAGAACTACATGGGTGTCCCAAGCGACAAACTCACCGCAGGTCTTGGTTATAGGGCACACCGCACCGTCGGGGACGGCGGAATGGGCACACTGATGGCACAGACAAGAGTCCCGACGTTGAATATCCTCGACGCGATCCACATCAACGCAATCCCAAAAGACGGGCCAAAAACCCCATACGATCATGCTACCGAGACCAACATCATAGCGGCCTCCAAGGACCCCGTGGCCATTGACTACTGGTCGTCGAAAAACCTTCTCTGCGTTGTCTGCGAGGAGAACGGGGACGAGACCTCAACGATGGACCCGGATAATACCGCCAAGAAAGAGTTCGGGCACTGGCTCACTGCATCAATGGACGAGCTCAACGCCGAGGGTTGGGGGTTCACACGCGACCCATCCAAGATAACCGTCTACGTGAACTAACCCAATAACACACATAACAC
>JABXKY010000143.1 GCA_013619005.1 Candidatus Bathyarchaeota archaeon
TTTGTTCGGTAGCATCATCCTTTTCCGGTAGTCGCTCCCCTTTTTTTTTCGCGTCAGTCGTTTTCCCAAGTTATTTATCTCATCCATCTTGACCAAGTGGTCCTATTAAGTAGCATGTATACACGCGCGTCCTGGGGTAACCATATCTCCAATCCTACACAAGAAACAGCAAAACAATGGACACCCCCCTAGTAACCACTTCTCTACTCGGTGCGTGTGTGTGTGCGTGCATTTCCAATCTTTCTTCTGTGGAAATTGTGTGGGTGTGATATTACTGTGTGTAGGTAGGGGTAGGGGTGTAGGTGTGAATAGGGAGGGGAGTGGATGAATGTATGTGAAGGAATGAGAGGATGAAAGAATGTGAATGTTGATGAGGGAGAGTGAATGAAGGAAAAGATGGATGGAAGTATAGAAGAATATGGAGAAATGTAAAAATGGAAGAAAAAGTGGGTTTGGGTTTGGGGGTTAATCTTATATCGGAAACCATGTCCTGCCTTTCCATGGTCACTACTCCCATATTTGATCCTTCGATCGGCCACAAGATGCGTGTAGCCCTTTTCATCTCGGGTTCTGGGACTAACGGTTTGAGGATAATCGATAAAAGCCAAGAAGATAAATCAAATTTTGAGGTGACTCTGATTTTCAGCGATATCAAGGACACCCGGTCGAGGAGGAACGGTTCCAAGATGTCAAGGGCAAAGGAGATTTCCGAAAAGTATGGGATAGCTTACGAGTGTGTTGATATCAGGGATTTCTACAAGGAGAGGGGGTTGAAGAGAACTGACCTTTCCATCAGACATGATTATGATAGGCTGGTTCTTGAGATGCTCAGAGGCTACGACATTGACCTGATCGTGAATGCCGGGTACATGAGCATAATGACGCCTGTTTTGCTTGACGAGTACGAGGGGAGGATGGTTAACGTTCACCCCGCTGACCTCTCGATTATGGACGGGGATAGACGGAAGTACGTTGGTATACATGTTGTTGAGGACGCTATCCTCTCAGGTGACCAGAAAATATTTTCAACCACTCATATTGTGCGGGAGGAGGTTGATGGGGGAGAGATGCTCGTAATCTCCGCCCCTGTTCCAGTCCAGATTGAGGTTCAGCTTGAGAAGCTCGCTGATGACAAGAAGCTTAGAAAGGCAGTCGTATCGGAGCACCAGACAAGGCTCAAGGAGGCCGGGGACTGGGTCGTGTTACCCATGACAGTTCAAATGATCTCAGAGGGGAGGTTCGCTCTGGGTGAAGAAGGGGTATACCTTGACGGAAAATTTGTCCCATTTGGCTATCGTTTAGGGTGACCCTTTTTCACTTATCCCCCAGCTTCGGAAAGCCTCGTTCCGTTTATATGATGAACTGGAGAGTCAAGCCTGCGATGGCTGACCATGGACCACTTGACGCGGCATCAACGTTCAAGAGTGCTCTCCAGGTCTACGCTAACCGTGCAGAGGTTTCTAGGCTAACCACAGGCAGCCATCGCCTCGATCAACTGCTGAGCGGCATCGAGCCCACCCGCTTCTACCTTTTCTTCGGGGACCCAAAGGAAAAGACACCTGACCGGCTCCTTTATCGGTTGATGGTGGAGGCCATCAAGCCGGGGGAACTATCCGGAAAGGTGGTTTATCTTCTATGTGGGAATTACAGACGTGACAGGACGACCCTCGACTCTGAGCTGCTTCTCTCTCTTCTGGAGGACTCGGATATGGAGCTGGATGACGCCCTTGGGAAGATTCACATAATCGGTGTTTTCTCCGAAGCCCAGCTGATGAACGCGCCTTCCCTTGTGGAGGAGCTGGTCAGTGAGCATGATGATATCAGGCTGCTGGCCGTTCAGCAGATATCCAAGCTGTTCTACAGCGAGAAGGCGATCCGGCACGAGGACCCAGCCGAGTTCACGGGAGTGGTCTCACGTCTCAAGGAGATATGCTCGCTTCACGGCATCGCCATGGTGGCCTCATGTGAGTCAAAGCGACGGAAAGGGTTGATCCCCGAGCCCAAGGGGGGGAATTTCCTAAGGCACTCGGCGAACGTTATCACCTACCTCAGGGTGATGAAGGGAGGGGATATCTCGGCTCAGCTTGTGAAGCATTTTGACAAGGACAGGAACGGGAGGAGGGTTAGTTTCTCAGGGGAGGATGATGTATTGGGAAGGATAACAAAGGACTCGATGCGTGGAAGGATTCAGAACACCATGACCCATCTCAGGTCAGGCTACCGTGAGGCTCTCAAGGACGATGATTTACAGGAAGCTTTTGACAGGATCTGGGAGACATGGAACCTGGAGCAGGGGGCCATGATTTACGCCCAAGTGGTTTCCTCTATGGACCTCCTCAACCTCACGGGGGCACTAGCCAACAGGCGAGAGATAGATGAGCTTCGGAGAAGGCTTGAGGAACTGGAGAGCCAAGATGAGGCTTGAAGGCTGGCTCCTCGATGTAAGGTTCAGGGACGACCAGGCTCTCCTTTGGGTAAAGGTAGGGGATAGACGTATCCAGCTGAGGGACAGGTATAACGTGGACTTTTTTGTTTCACCAGACAAGGTCTCACACGAGAAACTGGTCTACCTCTTCGATGAACACGATCACATAGTCAACATAGAGGAAGCTCAGAGGTTTCTGAGCATTGACTCTAAGGAAACATCACCCGTTCTAAGGGTCTACGTGGATTCAGTAGCCCATCACAGGAACCTGGTCAGGCTCGTATCCAAATACGGGGATGTATTCGATACAGACCTCTCACATAGCCAGCGGTACCTCGCCGACAGGATGCTCATCCCCCTTGGAAAACTCGTTGTGGATGTGAACGAGCAGTGCGTTATCACCAGTATCGAGGGGATTCCCCTTGGACTAGACGTGGATCCCCCGCCGTTCAAGGTTCTCTGTTTTGAGCTTCACCTGGAAAACCGCGTGCTAGAAATCGTGACTCTGAACCAGAGCATGCAGGAGGAGTACCGTTTCAACGGTCCCGAGCTGGAGACACTGCAATCGTTTACCGAGTATATCAAGGAGTATGACCCCGACATGTTCGCGTGTATGGAGACGGACCTGAAGAAACTGTTCTCGCTCCAGATCAAACACGGTCTGCCCATTTCCGGGTATTTCCATAGAAAGGGCTTCCACCTCGATGATGGACGGGTCTACCTGAACCTCATGTCCTACAGGAGGATGAGCCTTGCGGGGATGGTGGAGCGCATCCAGTACAACAGGGAGGTGCCGAGGATCGCCTCAGATTGGGCCGCTGGAAGAGCCATTGAAAGCAGGCAGAGCTACGAGGCAAGGAGAAGGGGGTACCTGCTACCTAGGAACGGGTTCTTCCAGCCCGTTATGAGCCTAGAGGAGCTTCTCAGGGAGAGGGATCACGGCGGGTTGATCTTCGCGCCAACAGTGGGGCTCCACGAGAACGTCGCTGCCCTGGACTTTGAGTCTATGTTCCCCCAGATAATCCTCAAACACAACATCAGCTACGAGAACGTCAGAACTGAGAGGGAGGCTGAGGGCTTCCTCCTAGACTTCACCAGAGATACCTTGGATCGCAGGCTATACTTCAAGCACCTGCGGAAGGATCTGGAAGGAGACCCAGAGAAATGGTTCTGGTGCGAGACTAGGCAGCAGGCCCTCAAGGAGATCCTGTTCTGCACCTATGGGTACAGCGGATGCTGGGCCAACAAGTTTGGGAACATGGATACGTTCATGGAGATCAACAATGCTGCAAGGATCAACCTGGTCAAGGCAATGAACATAGCCCGTGGGAGAGGATTCCACACAATCTACGGTAACAGCGACAGCCTCTTTCTGGAGAAAAAAGGCGCAACGAGGGATGATTTCGATTCACTCGCGGATGATATCTATGCCGAGACTGGGCTCCCCATCACCGTCGAGAACCATTTCCGGTACCTGGTGTTGCTTCCCCAGAAATCTGGGAATAATTTCGGGGCCATCAACAGGTACTATGGTGTCAGGTACGACGGTAAGCTTGTCTGCAGGGGGATCGAGCTTCGGAGGAGGAACACATGCCCCTTCGTGGCAAACGCTCAGAGGAAGGCTATTCACGCCATGCTTGCCCAGGAATCCGCTGAGGAGGTGCTGTCCAAGGGGTTGGAGGATGCAAAGAGGGTAATTGACAAGGCATGCAGGGAGCTCAAGAAGGGGCTCGTACCCATTGAAGAGCTTGAGGCCAAGACTATTCTCCGTAGGAAGCCTTCAAAATACAAGGCGCGTCTCCCCCACGTGGCGGCGGCGGAGGCCCTCAGCATCAACGGCTTGGACGTTGGGAAGGGGAACGTGATCAGCTACGTCTACGTGGACGCCGACCACAAGAACCCGTTCAGGCGCGTCAGCCCAGCGGGGTACCAGAACAAGTTCGATGCAAAAAAATACGTTCGCCTAGTAAATGAGGCCGGGCGGAGCATCATGCTTCCCTTCCTCGAAGAGGAGGAAAAGGAGACAAAGACTGCCTCCCTTGAGTCCTTCTTTAATCCCTGAGGATGGGGCAGGTCAGGCAGTGGGGGCCGCCGCCTCCGATGGCAAGCTGGCTGCCTGGGATGCTGATGACATCAAATCCCCTGTCCTCCAGGAGCGGGATTATCCTCTCGTTCCACTCGTAACTGACGCACTTTTTGTCTCCGAGCCCCAATATGTTGCTGCCGAATACCCTGATCTCTGTGTCGTCGCAATAGATGATCTCGACGCCCTTCCCCTTGAGGTAGTTCTCCAGCCACATGAGCTGGACTCCATCCTCGCTGTAGACGTAGGCCGGAAACAGGTTGAGGGCTGGCTTGAAGAACAGGGCAAGGTCTGGGCTCATCATCATAAGAGCCCCGTCTAAGTGAACCCTCCAGCTTGGTAGTGGTTGTAAGACGAATTCCTTGATGTTCTTACCTAGCATAGCGTCCTTCATTTGGAACGCGCCGTGCTCGTTACTCCTTGTGCCGAAGCCCATCATTGGCGTATCCTTGTCGAACCAGACGTAGTCGCCTCCCTCCACCAATCCAGGCGGAGATATCTTCTGGGCGATAGGTACACCGAGCTCATTGAACGCTTTCTCCATGAGCGTGGGCTCCACGAACCTTGCGGGGTAGGTCATCCTGAGGATGTGGCCCCCAAGGTCTGTAACCATCCCTATGTCCCTCGTGTAGACGAGGTTGGGGAGGACACTGGCTATCTGCTGGTGCCTCTCGTCAAGCAACTCATTGAGCATAACGACGTCGATGCCCTCCGCCTTGAGCGCATCGGTGTAGACATCGTGTTCCTCCTGGAAAGCCTTCCAGTAGACGGGGTCCCTGAACAGGTAATCGTCCTTGTTTCCAGCGGTTACCGCCTTCATGCCCTCGTCGGGGCGGTGCATTAGCACCCTGCGTAGCTTCCCGTACTCCGTTTGTGCGCCGTATTTCATGCCCTCGATGGTCAAAGGCTGTTATTTATACCTCCTGCTCCGCATGAAACAAAAAAACCGAAAATCGGCGTCGCTGGGACACATACATTCTGTTGCTCTCTACAAAGACACACCTTTTTATTTGATGTAATCTTTGAATCTTCGATATGTTTTGACTCAACGGAGGGAGCTTTCTGACGGCGATGTCCGTAGAATCGTCCAAGAGTCAATTAAACTGATCAACAGTACCCAGAATGAGATCCGTTTACCCATATCACCGAACCTTGTATCAACACGCCATAGGCTCAACAAGGGTGAGTGCAAGGCCAAGTACATCAACCACGGCAAGAACAGGGCGTACGCCATGGATTTCGGGAACTTCCAGCCGCCAAACGTCATCTATCTCGACAAGATGCTGCCTTCCTGCGACCACCCAATGAACATCCCCGATTTCGCCGAGACCATGATAGCCTACAGTGGGATCCATGAGGTTATTCATGCAGATGATCACACGGGCGGCGACAGGCTTCTCCTGGCTACTAGGAAGCACATACTTGAGACCCATGAGGACAAGCTCGAGAAGAGTATGGAGATCCTCAGAAAGGACGGAGGGGCACAGTGTATCGATGGCTACGACGATTTGGCGTCTTTGTGGGCTGTCCAGTACGTGGACATGGTGACACATTACAGGAGCTACGTGGTCTTGCGTCACATGAAGTTCCCGAAGCTTGACGAGATCTGGAGCAGGCTCAGGAATGATTACTTCCCCCCCAACCTTTTGACCAACATAGAGGTAACCAAGGGAGCAAACTATGTCTTCGCCCTCTTCACGGAGAAGATGGGAGAATACTGTCTGATAGAGGCCCTCGACGAGTACAACAAGCTCAAGGAAAAGGCGACGGCCAGCTACATGGTCTAAACATTTAATGCCCGATTAACCCCATTCATGAGCGGTAGCCATGCTCTTCGACACACTGGTTGAGACCTATAACAAGCTCGAGTCCACCACCAAGAGACTTGAGATGACTGACATCCTTACGGACCTCTTCAAGATAGCCGACTCGAGGAACATCGACAAGATCATCTACATGACGCAGGGCAAGATACACCCCGACTGGAAAGGTGAGCCCGAGATAGGCATGGCCGAGAAGATGGTCAAGGAGACATTGATCCGGGTTACCGGGTTGAAGAAGGCAAAGGTCGAATCACTCGTACAGAATCTCGGTGATATCGGCCTCGCTGCGGAGGAGGCCATGGCCAATAAAACCCAGAGCGGCTTCTTCTCAAGGCAGCTCACCGTGGTCGATATCTACAATGGCCTTGATAACATAGCGAAGCGCAGCGGAACCGGAAGCGCAAAACAGAAGATGGATCTTCTGGGGAGCCTGATAACTGATTCAAGCCCGATGGGGGCGAGATACCTGTCAAGAATGGTCGAGGGTAAACTGCGCCTGGGAATAGGCGACATGACCATTCTCGATGCATTGGCACAGGCCTTCACGGGCTCGAAGGATAAACGACCCGAGCTTGAACGCGCGTACAACCTGAGCAGCGACCTAGGGGCGGTAGCCATCGCACTTGTCGATGATGGATTAGATGGGATACTCAACTTCAAAATACGCGCAGGGGCGCCCATCAGGGTCATGGCGGCCCAGAGACTCTCGAACGCCGAGGAGATAATCGAGAAGCTTGGCGGTCACTGCTCAGCCGAGTACAAGCTGGACGGTGAGCGGTTTCAGATCCACAAGGACGGAGACGTCGTCAATATCTTCAGCAGGCGCCTTGAGAACATCACCCACATGTACCCTGACGCCGTGAAGCTGACCATCGAGCACATCAAGGTTGATAAGGCGATCATCGAGGGCGAGGCCGTGGCGTACAACCCGGATAACGGAGACGATATGCCGTTCCAGACACTGATGCAAAGGCGTCGTAAATACAAGATCGAGGAGATGATGGCCAAGATACCTGTCAGGGTTTACCTCTTTGACTGTCTGTACGACGGCGAGGATCTAACCCTCAAACCTTACCCGCACAGGATTGAGAGGCTTGATACCATTACAGACCCCACCGACGAGTTCAAGCCCGTTGAAAGGCTTGAGACCAGCGACCCCGAGGAACTTGACAGGTTCTTCCAGCAGAGTCTAGCCGAGGGAACCGAGGGCCTGATAGTGAAATCCACGTCAGACGAGTCCATTTACCGCGCCGGAGCGCGCTCATGGCTCTGGGTAAAGCTCAAGCGGAGTTACCAGAGCAAGATGCAGGACCACGTCGACCTGGCGGTGGTGGGCGCATTCTACGGCAGGGGCAGGAGGGCCGGAAACTACGGCGCGTTGCTTGTCGCTGCGTATGATCCATCCGATGATAAATTCAAGACAGTGTGCAAGGTAGGCACAGGGTTCACTGATGAAAACCTTGAGGAGATGCCAGCGCGCTTAGACCAGTACCAGGTTGATGTAAAGCCCGCTAACGTAGATTCACTACTAGAGGCGGAGGTCTGGTTTGACCCAATAGTCGTCATGGAGGTCCTCGGTGATGAGATCACCGCAAGCCCGTTACACCTGGCAGCCTTCGGTGAGATAAGGAAGGAAGCTGGGCTCGCTATTCGTTTCCCCCGGTTCACCAGGTGGAGGGAGGACAAGTCGGCCGACGAGGTGACACAAGTGGGTGAGATACTTGACATGTACAACGCCCAGCTGAAAA
This sequence comes from Candidatus Bathyarchaeota archaeon, assembly GCA_013619005.1. GTDB lineage: Archaea > Thermoproteota > Bathyarchaeia > TCS64 > TCS64 > RBG-16-57-9. The sequence goes on from JABXKY010000143.1 coordinate 8,080, forward strand.
CCCTCTGAGGAAGCATTATACGGGGTCATCTCCATACTCTGGTGTTTCAACATTGATTGACCTACTCAAGAAACTGGACGATTCTTACACGATTCAGTTAAGTGAGGAGATGATAGCCATCCCCTCCGTCACCGGCGACGAGGAGGCACTCGCCCTCTACATCAAGGACAAGCTTGAGAGCTACGGGATGGAGATCGAGCTCAATTACGTTTCACCCGGGAGGCCCAACGTCCACGGTGTGTTGAAGGGATCGAAGCCTGGGAAGAGGCTGGATTATAACGCCCACACCGACACGGTCCCCGCGGGTGACGACTGGTTAACTGACCCATTCAAGGCTGTCATCAAGGACGGCAAGCTCTACGGAAGGGGCGCCTGCGACATGAAGACGGGAATCGCCTGCTCATTGAACATGCTGAAAGCGGTAGCTGATAGTGGAGTTGAATTCAATGGAGAGTTGAGCTTCAGTGGTGTGGTGGACCAGGAGGCAACCGATATCGGGGCTTGGGCCATGATGGAGCAGGAGAAATGGCGGTCACTCGATGGGGTAGTCCTCACGTACAGTTATTGCGGGGACGAGACCAAGCCCATCCCCCTTGGGTTGACGGGAAAGGTTCTCTACAACATTAACGTCAAGGGCAAGGCGGCACACGGGTTTAGGCCTCACCTCGGTGTGAATGCAGTTGAGGACGCGGCAAGGATCATCGCAAACCTGGACAAGCTAAAACTCATGGAACACCCCGACTTTGGAACAGGGACAGTCTGCACACTGAAGACTGAGGGAGGTTACAAGAAGTACAGCGTCGTGGTCCCGGAGAGCGCGAGGTTCGAGGTCAACAGGCTCCTGGTTCCAGGTGAGACCATCCAGTACACGTTAGACGACATGAAGAGGCTTGTAGGCTCTCTTGGCCTAAAATCCGAGGTCGACGTGGGCGTAAAGCCCCCCAAGTACGAGCCTTACACGAGTTCTAGGAATGAGCCACTGATGAAGATGCTTCACAAGGCATACGAGATCGTCATGGGCGTGGAACCACTATACGAGCACGCCTACGGCATCACCAACGCCAACATCTTCCAGGGAGAGCAGGGGATCCCATGCATCCACATAGGCCCCCAGAGGGGGGGAGCCCACCAGCCTAACGAGCACGTCAAGCTTGAGTGGCTTCCGCCTGTATCCGAGATGTACACGAGGATAGCCATGGCGTACCTCAACTAACCCTTATATTCTATCATGGCAGCCAGTTTTTGATTAAGTTGCCAGAGGAACTAGCGTACAAGGATTTCAAGAAACTGGATATCCGGATCGGGACCGTCGAGTCATGCGAGAAGGTGGAAGGCTCAGACAAGCTTTACAGGCTCATAGTGGACTGCGGCGAGGACGAGCCCAGGCAGATACTGAGCAGCCTCGTGGACTGGTACACCGCCGAGGAGCTGATCGGTAAGGTTATACCCGTCCTTGTGAACCTGAAGGCGGCCAAGATATTCGGCCAGATGAGCTATGGTATGCTCCTTGCAGCCGAGGTTAGGGATGAGTGTGTCCTTTTAACGACTGATAGGGTAATCCAGAACGGCGCTAGGATCACCTAGCAGTTTTTATTAGACCGTTCTGATGAAAACCTGATAAAATTGAGTTCAAAACTGCTTGTTGTCATCGCTACAGGAGATAAGGCGAAGGCCCTTACGGGGCTTATGTACGCCAAGAACGCCATCCTGAGAAAATGGATGGATGATGTCAAGGTCGTCTATTTCGGTCCATCAGAGCAGCTGATGTACAGCGATCCCGATGTCGCCAACGCTGCGATTGAGATAGCTGGAATGGGTGAAACCTTTGCCTGTAAGGCTATCAGTGACAGGGAAGGGATCAGCGAGAAGATCGACGGGATGGGCGTGAAAGTTGAGTACGTTGGCACCATCATCAGCGATTACATTAAAGACGGCTACGCGCCGATGGTCTGGTAGATATGATTCTTGGGATAAGCGCAAGCGGCAGACAGGAGACCCGCGACGAGTCAGGGAGGCTCCTGAAGGGGGTCAACGACCACATGGTCAAGTACGTTCTTGAGAAGACTGGCGAGCCCTTCGAGTACGTGAGCCTCGCAGGCAAGAGGATTAGCGGATGCCAGGCGTGCCTAGCATGCGCGAAGGACAACGTGTGCGTTGTCGATGACGACTGGGCAGCAATCAGGGACAAGATGTTCGAGGCGGACGCTGTGGTGTTCGGTGCTCCAAACTACTATGGGACCATCAATGCACATGGCCACGCCTTCCTTGAGAGGACCTTCAGCCTGCGCCACAGGGAGGCTTTTCCCCTCGCGGGTAAGCTGAACGCGATCGTCGCATCAGGGAGGGTTGAGGATAACCCAGCGGAAAAATTCATCCGCCAGATGTTCAGGAGCAACTACATGGCCGAACCAGTAGGAGTCGTCCATGTCAGTGGCATAGCCCAGTGTTATACATGCGGATTCGGAGAAAAGTGCGCCGCGGGGGCCGTTGTCAGCAGGCACGGTTTCCTTGACGAGATCCAGCCCTGGATGATTCCCCAGGTCCAGCCCGAGGTCTACAAGAAGGCCGATATCCTAGCCCAGAGACTGGGCTCGGTGGTTAGAAACAACAAAAAGTAGGGATATTTCCCTATCTTCTTCTCTGCGCGCCCGCGAGTCTGCGTAGCGCCACATCGGTCGCCATCAGTAGAGGGTCATATAGCTCTGATACTGGTGGACAGTAGGCCAGCTCGACTGACGCGAACTCCTCAAGGGTCATGCCCTTCCTTATGCCCAGTGCGATCATGTTGATCCTCCAGTCAGTTCCCTCGTTGCCGATGGATTGCCCCCCTAGTATCTTGCCGGTCTCGGCGTCGGCAATTATCTTGATGCTTATGTCCTTGGCTCCCGGGATCCAGGTGGGCTTGTTCATAGTGTTCGCCCTTCCGCCTATTACTTTGTACCCCGCCGCCTCCGCCATTGACGAGTTATACCCCGTCGCGGATACCTCCAGGTCTCCGACTGAGGTAACGAAGGTGCCTAGTGTGCCCTCGTATTCCTTGTCTCCTCCCGCTGCGTTTACTCCCGCTACCATAGCCTGCCTGTAGGCTGTGGTCGCTAATGCGATTCTCGCGGGCGAGTCGTCTATCATGTTGTGTGTCCAGCAGTTGTCCCCGATGGCGTAGATGTTTGGCACGTTTGTCTCCATTTTCTTGTTTGTCTTGATGCTTCCTCTTTCACACTCGATGCCTGCCTCCTTGGCGAGGTCGATGTTGCTGTCGACGCCTGCTGCCATGACGACGAAATCGACTGGGATAACCTCCCCGCCTATGGTGACAGATTCCACTTTCTCGTTTAGGTTTACGCTGTCGATTCCCTTTCCGAAGTAGACGTTTAGGCCCTTCTCCAGCAGGTGTTCCGTTAATATCTTGCCAATGTCTGGGTCTAGATTTCTGGGCAGGGATGGCTCGCTGCGCTTTGTTATGTGGACCTCGACTCCAAGGTGTTTCAGGGCGAGTGCTATCTCCATGCCGATGGCTCCTCCTCCTATGACGGCGGCGGTCTTGGATTTCAGCGCCACATCCCTAAGTATCTCGCCTTCTTCAGGGGTAGTTACGACGTACATGCCCCTTCCCATGGACTCTTTGGCGCCTGGAACCGGTAGAATCTTTGACCTGCTTCCGGTGGCCAGGATAAGTTTGTCGTACTCCAGCCACTCCTCCTCTCCGGTCTCCAGGTTCTTTACCTTGACCTTCTTTCCCTCGGCATCGACCTCGGTCGCCTCGTGCTGGAGCCTTATCTGGAGGCTCCTAGTGGTGGGAACGCTGTGTTTCAGCTCCTCGAATGATCCCACCATGCCCTCGATGGCGTAGGGTATCCCGCAGGGGCTGAACATGTGGTAGTCCCGCTTTTCGATGATGGTGATCTGTGTCTTCCTGTTAAACCGCTGGGCGGCCCTTGAGGCGTATAGGCCTCCTGTTCCTAGTCCTATGATGAGGATCTTGGGTGCGTCTTGGCTCATGGTTAAACATCCATTATATGATGCCTGATAATATCTGTGCATCCGCTTAAGTCGTTAACTATAGAATATAGTAAAATTTGGGGTTACTTTTTCTTTTTGAGGTACCAGGTTTCGCCCTTGGGGCTTGTGGTTATCTCGAAGTTCGGGTTGTAGTGGAGCATCTCCTTGACGAACTCCCTCATTGTGGCCTTGGTGCCGTCGCTTCTGGTGATCTTCTCGTCTAGGTCGATGGTTACCCTCTTTCCCTTGTCCAGGTCTATGTCCATTATTCTCGAGACTAAGTATGGCTGTGCCTGTATTTATTTTAGGTGACAGTACGAGGTGGCCTTGTTCTTGTCTGCCTTATGTCAGGTTACTTGATATAAGGGGAAAAAAGGGCAATGAGTGTTGGTTGAGTTTGTTTTATTGGATGTCCGGGTGTCTTGGTGCCCGGCTATGCCATTATCCGCTTTGTCTCTTCGGTGAGCCTGAGTTTGCACCCGCCGTGCCCGTAGACCCGAACCAGTATGCCCTGCTTGACCAGTGACTTTCGCTGACGCTCGTTGAAGTGATCGGTGGCCCTTTCCCCTTTCTCTATCTTGAGGAGTTCCTCGCGGTAGAAATCGATGGTGTTGCGCTTGCTCACGTCGTCGAATGAAAGGTCTTGATTCTCGGAGATCATCTCGATTTGTCCGTTTTCTTGGTTAAATCTTTCGAGCCATAGCTTAAAAAGTAAACCTTTTTTGGTTTACAGAGGGTTATCGGCGTCTTTTACGCTTTGAGAACATCTCAACGGCAGTTGTGTGGCTGCAGTTTCCCTTGGCCCCGTATCCAGGGCATGTGCACGCTATGTGGCCTTTCTGGTTGATGACGACGTTGTACGTGCCGTGGTCCCCGATGACGTTATAGTTTCCCGAGTCAAGGAGCTCAACCCTGCCGTCCCTGACCAGCCTTTTGGCTTTGTCCATGACCTTTACATGAATATAGTTGCGGCTCATTATTTGCACCAATAGACCTTTAGATAAATTAATCCGCTTTTTTATAGAACTCGGGTGTTATTGTACTTTTCGCGTGCGCACTGTATCTGATTGTTCACCGATGGGATCCTTCAAGGGCTTGGGTAATGGAATAAAAACCTTCGTTTAGAGGCAACTTACATAAACTCATTCAATCGCAAAAGCCATAACCATATCCAGTTAATCAATTGTGTCAAGGTGAATGTTTTGAGCGAACAATATGACCCGTATAAGAAAATTGGCTTGAAGAGAGTAGTGAACGCTGCGACCTCCCTAACAACCTTAGGTGGCTCGATGCCGAAAACCGAGATATTCGAGGCAATGCAGGACGCATCAAAGGGTTTTATTGTAATACCCGAACTCCAGAAGCGCGCCGGAGAGCTTTTGGCGGAGATGCTGGGGGCCGAGGCGGGGCTCCCAACGGCTGGGGCCGTGAACGCCCTCATGCTGGCTGTTGCCGCATGCATGTTCAAGGGAACCGACCTGGAAGACCATGACCCTGTGGGGAGGTCGTCGTGGACCGAGATAATCCAGAGACTGCCGTTGAACACTGAGGGGCTGAAGACTGAGTTCATTATCCTAGGGAATAGCAGGAGTACCTATGACCACGCAATAGCCTGCGCTGGCGGAACCAGGGTCCAGGCAGGGGACAAAGACGGAGTTACAACCC
>JABXKY010000330.1 GCA_013619005.1 Candidatus Bathyarchaeota archaeon
GCGTAGTTGGCATTCAAGTTTCGATACTTGGGATCCCTTCTGGAGTCAAGCTGTACAGTGGTGTGTTCGGTACTACACCGAGGGCGACGGGGGAGCTATTGAGGAGGTTCATAGCGGGTGAGGCATCGGTGGCTGAACGCGAGGTGATGGATATCGACGAGGAGGCGTACAGGGAGGGATACCTGTCCGCGGAGCTCAAGGGGTACTCCCGGACGCCGTTCATCGCATCGCTTGTACTAAACGAGAAATCGGCGGTGCACACAGTAGACGAGGAGTTGATCAAGGAGGCCATCGGTGAACGGATCGCCGACGAGATGAAACCAGACACTCTCTACATCCTTGGGCCGGGGTCAACCGTGGCCGCGGTTACCGATCATTTGGGTCTTGACAAGACGATTCTTGGGATCGATCTGGTGAGGAACGGCGAGTTGATTGGGGTCGATGTAGACGAGGCTGGAATCCTCGCGGAGATGGGTGATGAAAACATTATCATCATATCGCCCCTCGGCGGGATGGGGTCTATCCTTGGACGCGGAAACCAGCAGATTAGCCCCGATGTTATAAGGAGGGCAGGAAAAAAGAATATCATCATCGTTTCCACGCCCACGAAGCTAGCACAGACCGGGACTCTATCCGTTGATACCGGGGACCCTGAGCTCGACTCGGCGCTATCCGGCTTCATGAGGGTCATCGTCAGTAGACACGAGACGAAGTTAGCAAAGATCGTCTAGACAACCCTTAACAACAATAAGAGGCTCAATCTTGTTAAATGAGTCTCAAGTTTTCCGAAAAGACGGTCACTGTTGACGAGAAGATGCTCTACGGCTCCATCAGCGAGCTGGAGAACGCCGTGTTGGCCCTCTTCTGGGTGGGTGAGAAGCCGAAGCTGGGGGGATTATCAATCACCCTTCCAGACAGGTCAAGCAGCCAGCTGCTGGGGGACAGGGACGAGATGCTCTCACGCATGATTGGGGAGAGGATCGCGTCCGATTATGAGAAGATGGCGTTGGTGTCTACTAACCTGCCCATGGGCTTTGATGGGAAAACCGTGCTGGGGCTACTGAACGAGTTGTTAAACGATGGCAAAGAATAACCTGCGAACATTCCTGATGGAGATCGAGTCAGAGACAGTAGTGATCAACGAGCCGCTCTCAAGGAACTACGAGATAGCTGCAGCCCTGCGTCAGTTCGACGGAGGCAAGGCAGTGATAGTCAAGGAAAAGGAGACGGGTGTCACAGTTGTCGGTGGAGTGAACGGTAACAGGTCGAGGCTCCTGAGATCAATCGGCGCGACCACTGAGACACTGTACCCCACACTGATCGAGGCAACCAAGAACCCGCTGAAGTGTGACATAGTGGAGACTGGCCCCGTCAAGGAGGTGATCATAGGTGGAAGTTTAGCCAAGATCCCGGTGCTGACCCACTTCGAGGGCGACCCGGGGCCATACATCACCTCGGGCATCATCCACACCAAGGGACCCGACGGTAAGTCAGAGAACGTCAGCTTCCACAGGCTCCTAGTTCTGGACGATAAGCACATGGCTATCAGGATCGTGCCCAGGCACCTCTACAAGCTCACCAAGCAAGCGGAGGATATGGGAAAGACCACCTTGGACGTGGCCGTCACCATCGGACACCACCCCGCCACACTGATGGCCGCAGCTCTACCCGCTAGCTTCGGTACTAGCGAGTTCGATGTGGCCAACAGGCTTCTTGGAGGAACACTTCAGCTCACCCAGTGCGAGCACGTCGATGCATTGGCGCCTGCGGACGCGGAACTTGTACTCGAATGCAAACTGCACCTGGACAAGCTCGCCACGGAGGGACCGTTCGTCGACCTCTCGGGCACGTTTGATGTCCAGAGGCAGCAGCCGACACTCGAGCTTGTGGGCGTCATGCACAGGAAGGACTATATGTACCATGGATTGCTCCCTTCGGGAAGCGAGCACAGGCTCCTAATGGGCATGCCAAGGGAGCCTAGGATCTGGGAGTACGTCAGGAACGTCGTGCCTAACGTCAGGGGCGTAAACATGTCCACCGGTGGCATGGGCTGGCTCCACTGCGTCGTAAGCTTCGAGAAGTTCCGCGAGGGGGACCCCAAGAACGTCCTGATGGCCATATTCGCCGCCCACCCGAGCCTGAAGCACGCGGTTGTCGTCGACAACGATATTGACCCCTATGACATGGAGCAGGTGGAGTGGGCGATAGCCACTCGTTTCAACGGCGCCGAGGACCTGCTGATAATCCCAGGTGTCAGGGTCAGCAGCCTTGACCCGGCTGGGGACCAGGAGAAGGAGTTGGGGACAAAGGTGGGCGTGGACGCCACGAAGCCCATGTTCAAGGACCAGGCGGGCTTCAAGAGGGCTGAGATTCCTGTAAGCGATTCCGTCAAGGAGATCCTCTCCAAATACAATTAACCAATACTACTTTCAAAATTCACATGCGCTGATGTGTGTCCGGGGTAGCCAATCGAGATTCCGGCGTCAACATACATGAGTGCCATACCTTCACATCCCTGCCTATCTTGACACTCTCCCCCTAAGTGGTTCATATTAAACTATCATTTATAATTGAAAGATGCATGTGTAAGGGTCTAAATACAGGCAGATAACCATTTCAGTTGAATTTCATGTATCTGACACGGAAACAGGAGCGGATGATGGACGGCGAGGAGGGCATCGCTGTCAGAAAATCCTTGGAGCTACTGGTGGCCCTCGGCAGCGTATTCGGCGCCGAGAAGCTGGTGCCCGTGGAGTCGGCCCATATCAGCGGCGTGAGCTACAAGAACCTGGGAGAGGCGGGCACCGAGTGGCTTGAGGAGCAGGCGGCCATGGGGGCCAAGTGCCGCATCAGGGCCACGTTGAACCCCGCGGGAATGGACATGGAGAAATGGGAGGAAATGGGTGTCCCCGAGGAGTTCGCTATCGGTCAAAAGCGGGTCCTGGACGCGTTCGTATCCATGGGCGTAGAGCCAACGTGCACCTGCACGCCATACCTCATCGGCCACGTACCCAGGAGAGGAACACAGGTGGCTTGGGCCGAGTCAAACGCCGTCTGCTTTGTCAACAGCGTGTTAGGCGCTAGGACAAACCGCGAGTCAGGACCCACTACCCTGGCATCAGCGGTCACGGGGGTCGCCGCGTTGTATGGTTACCGGCTCCCTGAGAACAGGAAGCCCGCCAAGATCATACAGGTGGAGGCCGACCTGGATTCAAGGTTAGACTACAGCGGCCTCGGGTACGTCACTGGTAAGCTGCTCGGGTCAGCTGTACCTTTCTTCAGGGGCCTGGGGTTACCTGATATGGAGTCGATGAAGACCATGGGCGCTGCCTGCGCTACTAGCGGGGGGATAGCTCTGTGGCATGGCATGGGAATAACGCCCGAGGCCGAGTGGGCTGCCGGTTATCTGGATGGTATCGAGACAATAACAATTACCAACAAAGACATCGAGGAGGCAAAGGCAAAGATAGTCTCTGACCCCGACAACCCCACATACTGCATAGGGTGCCCACACTGCAGCCTCAAGGAGATGGAGGAGACAGCGAACATGGTCAGGGGCAAGAGCCTTGACGGCAAATTATGGGTCTTCACAAGCAGGGGCGTCTACGAGCAGGCAGAGAAGGCAGGCCTCGTTAAGGTAATCGAGGACGCCGGCGGAAGGGTGTACAGGGACACATGCATGGTGGTTGCGCCGCTCCATGAGATGGGGTGGCAAGGCGTCGGCACCAACAGCTTCAAGGGCGGCCATTACAGCACGGCACACGGCTTCGGAACAAAGCTACAGACAGTTGACGACTTGGTCAAGGAGGCCGAGAAATGATACTGAAGGGACGCAAGGTCATGGGTGGAATTGTCGAGGGAGAGGCGCTAGTGTGCATGGACTCCATGAGCTTTTACGGAGGCGTCGATCCGGTCACGGGAATCATAACGGACCCTGGTCACAGCTGCAACGGTATGAACATCACGGGCAAGGTATTCGTGTTCCCCACTGGCAAGGGCAGCACCGTGGGCAGTTATGTCATCTACAGGATGGCCAAGCTTGGTACTGCACCCGCTGCTATAATCAACGTGGAGACCGAGGCGATTCTGGCAACTGGCTGCGTCATAAGCGATATTCCGCTGGTAGACATGCTCGACCAGGACCCGTTGAAGGTGATAAAGAACGGGATGCGGGTCAGGGTAAACGCCGACGATGGAACCGTCGAGGTCCTTGACTAGTCTTCCTTTTTCCTTTCCTCAATAATGGATTTCATGAGCCCTATCTCTTTCTCAAGGAGCTTCTTTTCCTTGCAGAGCTCATTCATCTTGGCCTCAAGGTCTTGCAGCTCCACGTCCTCCTGAAGTAGGTGATAGATCTCGGCGTGGCCGTACTTTAGGTGGAAGTCTATCTGGTTCTTTTTCGGCTTCTCAACCCCACAGAAGGGGCATACGTACACCTTTGACATGCTCCAGAACTCCAAAATAAGTTGGGGGGTCGAAGTATATCAGGTTTTAGAAGCTAATCTTGGTAGCTGTTGACTCCTTCCCGAACTTGTTCTCAGTGGCCTTCCTGACTGATTCAAGCTCATCTGGCTTGGCATAGACCCTCATAATGTCCAAGTAACCGACAAGCGTGCCCCCAAGAGGACTCATCTCGCTGAAACTGACCCTAGTCTTGCCTCCGTCCCCAGCCTCGTGGTAAAGGGGTATGTCCTGTGGCTGCTGCTGTGAAGCGGCGTATGGCACGCTGGGTGCCGTTGACACGTCCATGATGACGGTGTTCGGGTCGACGCCGGCCTCGTCCGCGATGTCTCTTGCCAGGTTCTCCCTGATATTGCTCATGATCATGACGTTGACGGCAAACCTGTCCCTTCTGTGGACCACCGTCTCGTATGCGCATTTGAGGAGCTTCCTATCGAGATATCCCCTTGTCAGCTCGTACGCGGTCTTGCTCTCACCGGTGGGCGAGTCTTTCAGGGAGCACAGCATGTTGATAACAGTGTTGTCGTCAAGCCGGTGATACTCATCGGCGGTCTTGAAGCCGGTTATCCCCAGCTCCTCGTCCGCTAGCTCCATCGCCCTCACAAGCATCACCTCGGCTGCCCTGACGCTACGGTGGAAATAGACGGCCTTGAACATCATGTACCGGGCAATGACCATGGATTCCAGCACATAGAGGGCCGTATCCTTGACCGCCAGGGTATCATCCACGACCCCGATGCTCCTGACCAGCCTATCATAATCCACCTTGCCGTACTCGACCCCCGAGAAGTAACTGTCCCTGGGCAGGTAATCCAGTACATCCGCGCTGAACTGACCCGCTATGATGTTGTTGATGTAGGGCTTATCGCAATCTAAACGCCCCACGGAGAGTTTCCCTATCTCCTCGGCGTCGAAGCCGTTGTCTTTTAGGACATCACCGACATCGGTCTCACTGACGATTCTAGTTGACATCTGCTCGTGGTTCATATCCCTCTTCTCGAGGACCTCCTCGAAGAGGTGGCTGAAGGGTCCGTGACCGATATCATGGAGTAGCCCAGCTATCCGTATCTTGCTCGCGTCCTCCTGGTCTATCAGCTCAACGTCCTGTAGTCTTCGAGCGATCTCCCCCGATA
>JABXKY010000009.1 GCA_013619005.1 Candidatus Bathyarchaeota archaeon
AAAGATAGTGTATCAAGCTTCTGTCGCGTTGTTCGCGTTGGCCGCTATGATCTACGGCAGACCCGTGAGCTTCCCCGATAACGTTCATACGTTACATGGTTTACCATTGACCTGGGGTGTGCACCAGTTAATTACCATCGTTGGACCGGTCGATACGTGGATGGTTAACTTAGTCAACCTTACCCTGAATCTAGTATTCTGGTTTGGTCTTGTTTTAATAACCCCAGTTCTCGTTGAGCGTTATATCTCAAAATAGAAAAAACCACTATGGGAGGCTATTCTGAGAGCACTTGGATTAGGGTATCTGCTATAGAAACAGCCGCTTCCTCTATTTCCCGGCTCATTGGCATATCGAAATCAATTGTTTTGGGTTGGATTCCAAGCAGGATAACGGGAACATCGATGCTCTTCTCGATATAGCTGATGAATAGGGTCAAGGGAAGGCTGTGGGTGGATAACGCCTGACCCCCGATCTGGGCGCCAGTTATGAGCATGGTCTCCCCTACCTGCCCCCTAAAGTTGGCGGCATCGATGAGCATAACATGGGTTGGCTTATACTTCTCCACCTTACCTGTGAATGCCTCTGGTACCGTCTCGGCGTTGATGAGCATCACGTTTTCAAGAGGTCTCTCCTGGAGGAGTTCTATGATCCTGGGTCCAACACCATCATCGGCCCTCATGGGGTTGCCCACGCCTACAAGAACTACTCTATTCTCTCTGTCCCCGAAGTAGCCCCGGAGACCCTCTGCAAGTTCCATTCGGTTCTGATGTGGGCTAGCGACGTAAAAAGGTTTGAAGAAAAATTAGAGTTGGGACGCGACCTGGTCCTTGAACTTGGCCAGCATCTCAATGTTGGAGGAGATATCATTGTAAGGTCTAACGTTGATGACGCTCATCGTCATGCCCAGGTCCATGGCCTTCCTCCACTTCTCGATGAGAACCTCAGGGGTGCCCACAAAGTCGTTCTCGGCGATGGCCTTTGCGTCCTTACCGGCTGCCTTCTGCTTCTGCAGGTAGACATCATAATCCTCCCGTGTATCGAAGAGCCACACGCTGGGAGCGAAGCCGTGGATGAAGACATCGTCAACGGTCTTGCCCAGCTTCTCGATGGCAGGGTGATATATGCCCAGTATACGCTCGATGTTGGCAAGGTTACCGCTGCTGTTGATGCCATCAGCATACTTGGCGGCGATTTTAATCATCCTAGACTGCCTAGCGCCGACGCTGATCTTCAGGTGATCTGTGACCGGCCTCGGGATGTTGATGGCCTCCTTGAGCTTCCAGTACTTGCCCTCGAAACTGAACACCGGGTTGTCAAACATGCCCCTGATAATCTGAACTGACTCCTTGAGCCTTGTAACTCGCTGGGCCGCGCTGGGCATCCCACTGCCCTTCTCCATGAAGTCGTAGCCAAGGTACTCCTGCTCGGCCCACCCCGCGCCCAGGATAAGCTCAAACCTGCCATTAGTCATGATATCCAAGGCCGTTGCTGATTTTGCCAGGTACGCCGGGTTCCTGATGCTGTTGAAAAGCGTGATATGACCCACCTTGATCTTGCTCGTCTGCATACCCAAGCCGGTGATGGCCGTCCACGCCTCAAGGTAGGGCTCCTTTCCACCATCGGCGAAGCCGTTCACATGGTCGTTCAAAAAGACGCCATAGTAGTCAAGCTCCTCCACTCCGAGGGAAAACTCAAGCATCTTCTCGTACGTGACCGCTCCGCGGATGAAAACTCCGAATTCCATGGAAGGATACCCCCGGTCATCGTTTTTAAACCGATAGCTTATCTCTTCCTCAACTGCTCCACCCTGCGGCGCCTGACCTTGTACTCTATCTCCTACCTGAAACGTCGAAGCTTACCCTCGTGCACCCTGATTTTATCGAGAAGTACATCGATGTTGGTTACCTCATCGTCGGAAAAAATATGGTTAGAGACCATGAGGAGGTAATCGTCGATTGCGCAGTTATCGATAAAGTCAAGTAGATTGGAAATTACGGTTTTAGAGGCAGTTATTAAAAAGCATAACATAGGCTTTAATTTTAACTTTATAATAAAAATACGGATAAGAGGCAAGCTTAAACACAGGTATGGCACGTTAAGCTAGTCTGGTAAAACATGACTGACAAACCGCCCATAAAGACACGAGTATTCTATGGCTGGGTAATGGTAGCCCTGGCGGGGTTCACCCTGTTCTTCAGCGGACCGGGGCAGACCTTCAGCGTCAGCATGTACATCGACAGCTACATCAATGATTTCGGATGGACCAGGAGCACGGTCTCAGGGATGTACAGCATGGGCACCCTCGCAGCAGGAATGATTATGGGCGTAGTAGGCACGCTCTTCGACAGATATGGCCACAGAAAGATGGGTACGGCTGTCGCAGTTCTATTCGGGATCGCCCTCCTTTACATGAGCACCGTCAAAACAGTTCCCATGCTGCTGTTAGGGTTCTTCCTCATCAGGCTGCTTGGACAGGGAAGCATGAGCTTGATAGGGACCACGCTCGTGCCCCAGTGGTTCATTAAGAAGAGGGGCAGGGCAATCAGCATAGTCAGCGTGTTCGGTGCGTTGGGTATGGCAGCCATGCCGCCCATCAATACTTGGATGATCCAGAATTTCAGTTGGCAAACAGGGTGGAGGGTCTGGGCGGTTGTGATGTGGGTAGTGGTGGCGCCCACAGTGTATTTCTTCATCAGGACTCGCCCCGAGGACGTTGGGCTCAGCCCCGACAACGAAACGCGCGTACTGATAGATGGGGGGTTTGGAGTGGCCGAGGAGGTCAGTTGGACACTTAACGAGGTGATACGCACCCGTGCATTCTGGATGATACTATATACGGTCATAATACCGTCGGCAATTATCACTGGATGTGTATTCCACCAGATCAGTATCCTGGGGCAGGCCGGGTTAACCCCGGAAAAAGTGGCGCTGATAAGCAGCGTAACGAGCCTCATCAGGCTCCCACTGGTGCTGGTGGCTGGCCAGTTGGCCGACAGGGTCCAGTTAAGATACCTACTGGCAACTAGCCAGGCTGTATTGTTCATAATGCTCGTCTCCCTATACTTTGCGAACTCGGTGCCCCTGGTCATAGTATACGGGATATTCATGGGAGTCCAAATGGCCCTGCAGGGGATTGTCATGGGAGTTATTTGGCCAGACTACTACGGAAGGAAGCATCTCAGCACCATCAGGGGAACAACAATGATGGCCGGTGTGATCGGATCAGCCTTGGGACCCCTACCATACGGTTTCGCGTACGACGTTTTCGGAGGGTACACGGAGGTGGTAATAGTATCGATGCTGTTCCCACTGATAGGAACCGCCTTCGCATTATGGGCCGAGAAGCCAGTGAAAATGGCCTAGATCCACTTCACTACCGGGGGCTTCTTGGGAGGCGCATCTGGGAAATCGTCCGCATAGCCAAGAATTATGGGGCCGAAGATCTTCTCATCCTCCCTAAGCTCAAGCGCCTCCACGATCTCGGAGTTGTCGAGGACCTGTGCCCCGAAGTAGAGGTAGCAACTTCCCAGTCCTAAGGAGTGGGCTGCTAGCATCATATTCTCCGTGACAAGGGCGCAATCCACTGCCCTTGCCCCAATGACAAAGACTACACACGGGGCCTCATAGTAGACCGGGTCCTTCATCTCACCATAGTGTTTGACTGACTCGAAGTGTACCGGGTTGTTCTTCCTAATGTTCTCAAAGAACCTCTTCCAGTTGGCGTACGCTGTATCGTAGAGCTTTCCTCGCATCTCGGCGTCTGATACTACCACGAACCTCCACGCCTGAGTGTTGTTTCCGGTGGGCGCGTAGTTGCCTGCCTCGATTACCTTCTCGATTAACTCCTTAGGCACAGGCAAATCCTTGTAGCTGCGGACTGACCGCCTGGTCTTGATGTTCTCCAAAACGGGGTTCATGCCAAGTAGAGACCTGTAATCGGATAAGAAACCTACGTGTCCCTATTTCCATCATATAGGTCAACAAGCAAGAGGTTAGCACCGTATAAAATAAAAAAAGGTGGTTATTGTTCCAGGAAAACCACTTCTGCGTTTACGGGGGACTGATTCAATAGATCTTGCAACGCGTTCAAAACGGTCTTTGCGGATAGATCACTGGTCTCAATTATGCTCTCACCGGTCTGGTGGCCCAAGTTCATTTTGTAGCGGCCATCCAACTTTACCTCCTTGAGGTCTGTGTACGGGACGTCGAGTTCCACGTTATAGGATTTCTTGAGGAAGCCTTTAGAGCTCACGAATAGGAGTTTTTCGTTTGATAGGCAGAGATACCCATATTTTTTGTCGAGGGTACACGTGTAAGTCTTTTGTATTGTGTCAGAAGGATCTAGTTTTCCTGAGGCCATATCGTGCCAAGGTTTTGACATTTCAAACCCGTGTAGGTGATACATCATGAGGTCGATAAATATTTCTTCTATACAGTATATACAAATATAGAAGGTATTACTGGGAGAGAAGGGCTAAAATGATAATTTGGTCGCTACTTCTCGGGTTTGAATGCCTTGTCAATGGTTACCTCCGCGATATCAGCGGCGTAATCTCCTATCATGAGTACGCTGTCCCTGATTACAAACAGGGGGTAGAAGAAAGGCTCACTCACCTTGATCTCAGGGAAAGGAGTAATGGATCTGGCCAGCTTCGAGAGTTCGTACTGTTGATCGATGATTAATCCACACTCCTCAACGGAACTTGACTTGAAAACCTCTATGGCGTTCTCGTATGCTTTGAAGCTGGACTCCGTAGTTTGTAACAGTGTCCCCCAGAGAGCGGCAGGAATGGCATCTTTATACCCCTCAAGCTGGATCACGCTGTCAGCAACCTTGTACACGTTATCGGCGACCCTCTCTATAAGGTCAACCAGTGTCTGAAGATCAAGGCAGTCCAGCATATCAACGCCAAGTTTCGTGGCCAATGATGGATCAATCGCGGCGGACCTGATGAGCCTCAAGAGGAAGAACATGAACTGGTCGACATCCTCCTCCAGACTGATAACGGACCGGGCCAACTCATGATCCCATTCCTTCATTGCCCTGACGACATCATTGCACATGCTGAGTGTTATCATGTGCATACGATCGATGCCTGAAAAGATATCGGCCATGGACTCGTTCATCAGGGTCTGAAGGACTACGCTACTGGCGTTTGATGAAATTATACGCATGTAGAGGCTCTTCACCACGTTCCTGATGGCGGTCTGCTGAGCCACCGAGAAGATCCTATTGGAGTGGAGCTCAATATCAGAGTACCCATTGAGATAGCATCCTATCACAGTCCTAAATATCGCATCAATGTGCTCGTCTTCGTCCACTTCTACTGTGATGAACCTAGCTGTGTCCCTCGGTTTTAACGCGGGGTGAATCACCAGGCTAAGGTCACGCTGAACTTCGAGCGCCAATATGTCTCCCCGATTCAGGTTGTTCGATTTTACCCAGGCTTTCGGGAGTGAAACGACTAAACTGGATTTTCCCAACGCCATAATCTTTCTAGTTTCCAAAAGGGACGCCCCATAATGGAAACTCGTAACCTGCTATATACAAGTAATGATTAAAATGAATTTTTATCCACTTGTATATACG
>JABXKY010000002.1 GCA_013619005.1 Candidatus Bathyarchaeota archaeon
CTTGAGCTGAGGGGTAAGACCCTTGGGGTGATTGGCCTGGGCAGCGTCGGCCGTGAGACCGCCAGGCTCGGCCAGTGCCTCGGGATGAACGTGGTCGGGACCAAGCGCACCGTTGAGGGCGTTGACCCGGCATCCGTCAACGTTGACGAGCTCTACGCTTGGGACGACCTTGACCCGGTGCTTTCCAAGTCCGATTTCCTCGTCATCATATGCCCCGAGACCGACGAGACCAGGGGTATGATTGGCAAAGAGGAGCTGGCCAAGATGAAGGAGGGCTCGGTCCTCATCAACATCGCCAGGGGCTCCATCGTGGACGAGCCCGAGCTGATCAAGGCCCTCCAGTCAGGCCACCTGGGGGGCGCGGCGGTGGACGTTGCGGCCAAGGAGCCGCTTCCCCTAGAGAGCCCCCTGTGGGACATGCCCAACGTCATCATCAGCCCCCACTCGGCCAGCACCGTGGAGGCGGAGAACGAGAATCTCACCGATATCTTCGTGGACAACCTGGGGAGGTACATCGAGGGCAGGCCTTTCAGGAACCTTCTGGACAAGAAGGCCCTCTACTAGGATTACTGATTTAACGCCGTAGGGTGTATCCTTTCCTTATGGTCGAGTTCCGCGTCATGGATTCAGGCGACGAGGGTTTCTTCATGCAGCTCATGGACATGGTGGGGTGGGGCATGACCCCCGATGACTACAGGCGAATGCTCACGTTCAGCCCCGAGGGGCTGTTCATCGCGTCAGTGGACGGCGTGGACCTGGGGATGGTCTCAACCACCAGTTACAGCTCAATCGCGTGGGTTGGAAACCTGGTTGTTCTCCCCGAGTTCAGGGGCACGGGCTTGGGAGCCGCGTTGATGGAGAAGGCGATGGGCTACCTTACAGAGATCGGAGCCAAATCCATCAGGCTTGACGGCGTTCCGCTCGCTATCCCCCTTTACAGACGCCTCGGCTTCAAGGACGAGTACTGGAGCCTCAGGTACACTGGCGTCGCCAGGCCTAACGAGGTGACGATGACGCGCCCGATGGAGGCTGATGACCTTTCCGCTGTTGAAGTCCTGGACAAGTCTGTCTTCAAGGGATCACGGCATGAGGCGATACGTTACGTCTACCGGATCAACCCCGAACTGGCCTTCACCTCATGGGATGGAGACGAACTCATCGGGTACATCATGGCGAAACGGGGTAAATCTAACGTGAAGATCGGTCCATGGATATGCAAGTCAGGCCACAGCGGCATGGCGGAGGAGCTTCTTTACTCGGTGATGAACATGGTCCAGGGCGAGGATCTCTGGGTGGGACTGCCAGAGGGGAACATTGACGGGGTAAGAGTACTGGAGTCAAACGGGTTCAATTCACTGCCCAGCAGCCTGAGAATGTGCTACGGTGACTGCGGTGTGGTTGAAAACGTTGAGACCGTGTACGGCCTCGGTGGCCCCGATAAGGGTTAAGCGAACCTGACCTTGTCGCCCACCCTCAACACGGGCTCGTCAAGGGTCTCTGTCTTCACCACCACGTTGATGTGGTTGGGCATATGGGTCACGTCGTAGCCCGCGAGGGTGCCCAGTTTCTTTCCCTCGATGGTTACTTCGTCCCCCATTACTATGAGCCCCGACTTGGTTATCTCGAAGAACGCGATGGCGCGCACCCTGTCGGCCCCTCCCCCGGGAGCCGCTTCCTGCTCGTCCGTGATCATGAGCTCGTGGATCTCGTTCAACTTAACGGTCCTGCTCTTGGTCTGGATTAACTCCAGTCCCCTATCATGGAACACGACGTGGAGTACCGCCACGACCTCCCCCTCCACGGGGCGTTTTTCCCCATAGACGCTGGGAGTTATCCGCCGGAAATCATATGGAGCCGACATGTTCAACCCTACTTCTGTACGTTGATTCCGGATCGTTGCTCGGCCTCGGTCATGTCCACGTCAAAGTACCAGTAAACGCTGTCCCTTTCAGGGGTCGTGGTGGCGCTGATAGTGTTGCCCTTGTTGTCCAGGACGATGCAGTTCATTCCACCTACGCCGTTGAGGTCATGAATGTCCTTCATGGCCAGGAAAGCCGCCTCCTCGGGGTTAAGTCCGTTCTCCAGGTAGTGGATTATGGTCCTGGCCGTGCTGTTCCTGATGGCCAACTCGCCCCTGCCTGTGCAGGCGGCTGCCCCGTACCTATTGTCACAGTAGTTACCCGCCCCGATTATGGGGCTGTCCCCCAGCCTGCCAGGGAACTTTAGCGCGGTCCCGCTTGTACTCACGGCGCTGGCGATGTCCCCGTTTGCGTCTAACGCCATTATGTTCACTGTGCCGTGGTGCTCATCCGCTAGCTTGTCGAACCACTCCCTGAGGTTCTGGCTCCTAGCGTATTTCACCACCCAATTCTGGCTCTCGTCGATGACCCCCTCGTCATCGAAGGCGTCGTCAATGAAGGCCTGGTATACCTTCTTGCTGAGCTCAGTCTCAAGGTCCCCCTCCTCGCAGCCCATGATCCTGGCGAACCTCTCTGCCCCCGCGCCGACCAGCAGGACGTGAGGAGCCTCGTCCAGGACCTTCCTCGCGACCGAGATGGGGTGCTTGAAACCCTTCAGGGCGCCGACGGCCCCCGAGTTCCTAGTCTTACCGCACATGATGGTGGCGTCCATCTCCTGGACCCCAAGGATGTTGGGGATACCAGCCAGTCCAACTGATGTGTCGTTGGGGTTGAGCTCGACCAGCCTTGTCGCTGCCTCAACCGCGTCCAGTGCCGATCCGCCTTCTCTTAGAATCTTTGCCCCTGCGTGCAGGAACTGCCCCGCGTTCCTGGTGCCGATGATGAATGGCTTGACCATTATGAATCACACAAGTTTGATCGAACATCTACTTAAGCTCATTCAAGGGCTTTATTTTCAACGCGCGCGCGTCAGGGGTCTTCGAGAAGGGAACGACCATGGGCTTGATGGGCTCCACGGATGCGACGCCGCCTCCACCGCCACCCAAACCTATGTGCCCAAGCTGCGGCTCGGATATTGTCCCGGGTCACAAGTTCTGCACCAAGTGCGGTGCCCACCTCTAGACTTTTTAAACAATTTATCCATATCATTAACCAATAGGTGATCTTGTTTTGGTGACGAACCTTCCCCCGGAGGCCAAGAAGAAGTGGAACGAGGTTACCCTGACCAAGAACCCCGAGTCCAAGCTCCCGTTGATGCAGGAGTTCCTCAGCATGGTGCCCAAGCACAAGGGCACCGATAAGATGTGCAGCCAGATCAAGCGCCAGATAAGCCAGCTCAAAGAGGACATCAAGAAACAGAAGCAGCAGGCCAAGAAAACCAGCGGCGGGCCCAGCTACTACGTCCAGAAGGCGGGGGCCGCCCAGGTCGCGGTGGTTGGCCCCACCAACGGCGGGAGGAGCAGCCTGTTGAAGGCTGTCACCAACAGTCAGGTCCAGGTCACCTCGTGGCCCTTTGGCACCATGATGCCTACCCCGGGTATGCTTGATTTCGAGGACATCCAGTTCCAGTTAGTTGAGATACCCCCCATCGTCCCGGGCAGCAGCGAGGGGAAGGCGGAGGGCTTCATGAACCTGTCATCGGCGCGTAACGCCGATGGGTTGATCATCATGGTTGACCTGGCTGATGACCCCGCCGGTAACTTCCTCATGGTCAAGGAGGAGCTGGAGAACACCAGGCTCCTCATTGTCCCCCCCACGGGGCAGGTGGAGATACAGAAGCGTGGGAGCGGCAGGGACCTTCAGTTCATAAGGGAGGGCGAGCTTGTGGACTGCTCCGAGGCGGACATCATCGAGCTCCTGGCCGGCTACCGCATCAGGTCCGCCCTGGTGAGGATCAAGGGGAAGGTCACCCTTGACCTGGTCGAGGACTCGCTTTTCGGAAACGCCGTGTACCGGCCGACCATGGTCATCGCCAATAAGATGGACTTGAACAACGACCCCAAGAACATTGAGCAGCTTCTTCAGGCGACGTACCCGATGCAGCTCCACGTGCTTTCCCTTGAGAGGATGAAGGGCCTTACCAAGCTCATGGGCCAGAGTATCTTTGATATGCTGGGCATAACCAGGGTCTACACCAAGGAGCCTGGCAAGCCGAAGAGGGATATCCCGATTGTATGCAAGCCGGGGACCAACGTGGGTGAGCTTGCCAAGATGATCCACAACGATTTCTATGACCGGTTCAAGTACGCCAAGATCTGGGGGCCCTCTGCCAAGTTTGACAGCGAGAAAGTTGGCATGGACAGGGTGATGCTGGATGGCACCGTCATCCAGATTCACACGTAGGAAAGTACTATATCCCCATCTCCACACGTTTCACGTGTTCTAACATGAAGAAAGTTGAGTTCATTTACCTGTCCCAGGAGGATGTCCTGGACCTTGATATACCCATGAAGGAGGTCATCGAGCTAGTGGAGCTGGGGCTCAGCGAGCACGGCCACGGCAGGGTGGAGAACCCCCCCAAGCCTGGGATTCACAGCAAGCCCGATGCCTTCATCCACGCCATGCCGGCCTACTACGAGAAGCTGGGGATCGGTGGCCTCAAGTGGGTCAGCGGTTACCCGAGCAACCGGGCCGTCAACCTGCCCCAGATCGCTGGCCTGATGATTGTGAACGATATGGAGACTGGGATGCCCCTGGCGGTCATGGACTGCAGGTGGATCACCGCCGTCAGGACCGCTGCCGTCTCGGCGATCACGGCCAAGTACTGCGCCACGGAGGGAACCGAGTCGCTGGGTATCGTGGGGTGCGGGGTCCAGGGCAGGATGAACCTGGTGGGGTTCAAGGAGGTTATCCCCACCCTGAAGGAGGTCAGGGTCTTTGATATCAGCGAGGGGGCCATGGAGTCCATCAAGGAGGACTACGAGGATGAGCTGGGCGTCGAGATCACGGCCTGCTCAAGCGTCGAGTCAGCCGTAGACGGCATGGACATGATCCTGACGGCCACGCAGAGGCTCAAGGTGCCCCTTGTGAGGAACGAATGGTTCAAACCAGGGTGCCTGGGGTTCGGGTTGGAGGCCAGCAGGGCTTGGTACGGCGACGCCATCCTGGAGGCGGACAAGTTCATCACCGACAGCTGGGACCAGACCGTGTACTTCTACGAGCACGGGGCGTTCCCAGATGGGCTGCCCAACCTCTACGCCGAGCTGGGTGAGGTTGTGGCCGGTAAGAAGCCGGGCCGGGAGTCCCAAGACGAGCGTATACTCGCCATAAGCATCGGGCTGGCCCTTGAGGACGTCATCGTGGCCAACAGGGTCTACGAGATGGCCGTCGAGAGGGGCGGGTTTGAGGTGCTGAGCCTCATGGAGAAGGGCTTCTAGCCCCCACGGGTGCCCTCACGTTGGGAACGCGCGCGCATTTATTATTGGCTTTTTTCAAAAATCGTCGTGCGTTAATAAACTTGAGGCGAATGCGTGCGCGTCTAGGTTAATCTGTTTTACTGCGCTGCGCGCGTAATTATGGATTGTTTTCTGGATAGGCTTCTTTATCAGCCTGCTAATTGTTCTTCTGGGGTTCGAAAATTATAATTGAGGATAGTTATGATTAATCATCCCTAAAAAACGGGTTAATTTAGGAAACTATATGGTCCCTGTCTCTTATACACATC
>JABXKY010000227.1 GCA_013619005.1 Candidatus Bathyarchaeota archaeon
GGTTAGACCCACGGCGGGAAGCGTAGCATTCATTGAACACCATATCAACAGGAAAGCATCAGAGATATGCCTTGAACTCATCAACGAGAAGAGCACGTTTTTGGTTCCGGGGGACTGTTTCAACTTACCAGGATATTTGAGAATAGGATACGGGAACAATAGAAAGCTCCTTGAAAGTGGATTAGAACAAGTCAGCGAGTTCCTCGCAACCCTCTGATGCACGCGTGTATTTAGCCCCACCACCTCCTTTTTTAGGTGGAAAAAATATATTTCAGGTGAGCATGCCCCGTCTCTAGTCCCTGTATCACTAACTTGAACTGGTTCGGGGAAGCTCACCACCCATAAAACAAGCCCTCATTATCGTGTTACATGTTCCACGCTTCTACATCACGTTGTGCTCGTACTCGTTTATCCACCGCTCCACCAGGAACTCGTCGACCTTCATAACGTGTACTTGTTCTTCCCTGAACGTAAAATCTTAACCAATCGGGACGCATAGATCACCCATGAGTCCAGTCCTAGAGGTCTGCTGCGGATCATATGCCTCAGCCCTAGCCGCCCAGGAGGGGGGAGCCCACAGAGTTGAGCTGTGCGACAACCTGTACGAGGGAGGAACCACGCCAAGCCATGGAACACTTTCGCTGGCACGGGAAAAATTAACAATAAAGATCAACGTGCTGGTGCGGCCTAGGGGAAGCGATTTCGTGTACAGCGACGACGAGATGGAGATCATCCGAAGGGATGTAATTATGTGCAAGGAGCTGGGGGTTGACGGCGTTGTCATCGGGTTCCTCACGCCCAGGGGCGAGATCGATGTGGATAAAACGACGGAGATCGTGAGACTGGCGCGCCCGATGTCAGTCACGTTCCATAGAGCTTTCGATATGTGCAAGGACCCATACAGGGCTCTTGAAGAGCTAATCGATGTTGGGATTGACAGGGTCCTTACCTCAGGCCAGAAAAACATGGCCCCCGAGGGGATTGACTTGATCGCTGAACTGGTCAAGAAAGCAGGCGACAGGATCATCATCATGCCAGGGGCGGGGCTGGAGGTCGAGAACATCGCTGAGTTCCACAAAAAAGTGGGCGCCAAAGAGTACCACTCAACACTGTGGGATAGGGTAGAAAGTAGTATGGAGTATCGGCAGGAAGGGGTCTACATGGGGGGGTTACCCGAGATACCCGAGTTCAGCTGGATGCAGACCAGTGTTGTAAAAGTCAAGCAGTTCATCAAAGAGTTAAAATAAAGAATGGCGCCGGGTGAGGGATTTGAACCCTCGTGCGCTTTACGCGCACTGACTTAGCAGGCCAGCTCCCTACCAGGCTAGGAGAACCCGGCAACCAAACAGTATGCCCCTCAACGGGGTTTTAAACATTATTGTGGCAGGTTTCGCTACTTCTCCGGGAAGAAAAGGTTCTTGGGGTTGTCCCTGAGAATCCAGGTGGCGTATTTTTTCGCCTCATCGATATCATATATCCCATCATCCACCTTTCTCGCGAGAACTTTCGCCACGTTTTCCCTTGCCATCACCGAGTGGCCGTAGGACCCCTCCACGCAGAGATAATCACCGCCGAAGCCCATTATCTTGTTGACCGGGACCTCGTCAAGCCACTCGTCGAGGGCTGACCTTGCCCTGCTGGGGCTGATGATGTGCATCCAGCACATATCGATGTACACGTTTTGGAAGTTCTTCGCCAGAGCCGATAACCGGCTGCTATACGGCCAGCTGCCGTGGAATATATCGAACTTGGCGTCACCGTACTCCAAGAACAGGTTCACCAGTAGCTCAGGGTTGGAGTTTGAGACGATGTTCTGGTTTCCCTCATGGAGGCCCGTGTGTATCTGGATTGGCAGTCCTCGCCTGGACGCCTCCTGGATGGTCAAATGGACCAGGTAATCCTGTAAAGGTAACAACTCCTCCTTACCAGGGCCGTCTAGGATGGTCTCGCTGTACTCTGTGTCGGCGATGGGGACCCTGTGGAAACCCTTTGTCTTGTACATCTTATTCAGGGACTCCTCGGCCTCGCTGTATGTTCGCTTCTCAAAGTGGAGGGACCTGTTGTACGCCAGGGCGATCTTGACGGCCGCGACCTTGCCCTTAAGGGCGTCAAACCTGCCTTTGACCAAGTTAATGTAATCGCCAAGGTTATGGATGGGGTTGCCGAACTGTTTCCCAAGTAGCTCAAGGTCTTTCTTGTTCATCGGACTGGTGTACTCGCTGACTCGGAGAACCGGGACGAAAAGATCCGAGTCCACTTGGTAGTCATGCGTGAGGGTGTCCAGGATACAGATATCTATTCCTGCTTTTTCTTTGAGCACCCACTTGTAGAGACCCTCCCTGTTCCTGTCCATCATCTTCCTTGATAGTTGCTTGTAGGTCTCAGAGTTAATCCCGTCCACCCCGTAGAGGTCGCGGGCGGCGATCTCCATGCACCTGGAATAACCCGTGTTCTTGATCTTCTCCCACAAGGGCTCGAAGACAGCCCACCTATAGTCCAGAGGTATCTTGGTGTCCTTGATGTAGATGAGGTCCTCCATACTCATACCGGCGGATATCAGGTCGCTGGAAGTGTAATGCAGGTAGAACTGGCTCAAGACGTCGACGATCTTGTTGACCCTCTCGCTCTCTGGGGGCAGGTGCTCGTGTGTATCTATTAACCTGATGGAGTCGACATGCTTCCTGATGTCCTTGTATGAGTTGTTCATGGAATTGATCAGGGCTGTTCAATTAGTTAAGATTTAGGAGGATTACGTGAGTTCTCTAATGGTCGAGAATTATAAGTATCATGAAGATTCCTTGGAACAAGTTGATGAAAAAAGACATAAATTGGGGTGTATCAGGCCTCGTAGACCTTTTTCCCATCCACGAAGGTCATTAGGCACTCCCAGTCCTTGAGTTTCTCGGTCTCAACGTCCAGTGGGTTGAAGTTCCAGACCGCCAGGTCACCGTACTTCCCCACCTCGATGCTGCCGATCCTGTCCTCCATGAAGCAGTGCTTTGCCGCTGACAAGGTGTAGAACCCCAGCGCCGTCTCTGCGTCCACCGATTCCTTGGTACCCAGCGAGTTCCCCCTCAATGTCTTCCTGGCCACCGAGGCGTAGATGCCTATGTTCGGTAACGGCTGGGTGACTGTGGCGTCGTGGCTGATACCCACAGGGACTCCCTTCTCCACGAAGGTCTTGACGGGCATGCAATTCTCACACCTTTCAGGACCCAGCGCTTCAAGGAAGCTCTCCCCCAGGAAGTAGAAGAACGGGGTCTGGGTGTTCACCATGACCCCGAGGTCGACTATCTGCTGGAGCGCTTTCTCCGTCGGGAAATAACAGTGAACTATCTGATGCCTGGGGTCAGGTCTGGGGCTGGTCCTCTGGGCATACTCGTAGGCATCCATGGTGACATCAATGGCCTTGTCTCCGATGGCGTGTATCGCCACCTGGAACCCGTTCCTGTGCCCCAGCTCCACCATTGCGTTGAGCTCTTCCTGGGTCACCATCTGGTTGCCGTATACATCGGGCTTGTCCAGGTATCCTTCATAGAACAGGGCTGTCCTCGGCCCCACCCCTCCATCCACGGCCATCTTGAGGCCGGTGATCCTGAGCATGTCATCTCCGCATATGCCGTAGTTCTCCACGGCCCACCTGGTCTCGTCGAGGCTCATGAGGAACCCGACCTGCATCTGAATCCTTGTGTCAAGCTCACCCCGTCTATGGCTCTCGTAGAACGCCTCGATGTTTTCCGCCATCAGCCCAGGTTCTATAACGGATGTGAAGCCCACGCTGTGGTAATCATCGCAGGCCTGCCTGATTGCCTTAATTTTATCCTCCTGACTCCACACTATTTTATCGGTGACCAGCCGTGTGGCCCTCCCACGCAGCAGCCCAGTGGGTGTGCCATTCTCGTCTTTCTCGATGACCCCGTACTCTGGGTCTGGGGTGTCCTTGGTGATCCCGGCTAGCTCCAACGCCTTGCTGTTCGCCACCCCCATCTGGAACACCCGTTTAATGTACACCGGGTTATCTGGGCTCACGGGGTCAAGGTCGTACCTCGTGGGGAACCGTTTCTCCTCAAGAAGCGTCTCGTCCCAGACGTGGGCGAGAACCCACTGTCTCCTTGGAGATACATTGACCCGTTCCCTAACCATCCCCACTACCTCCTTGATGCTCTCCGCCTTTGGGTACCGGATGTCAACTATGAAGGCAGATGATATACCGTGCTCAAGGAAGTGATCGTGGGTGTTCACGAGACCAGGGGTTAAGCACCGGCCAGCCAGATCAATTACCTCGGTCAATGGACCGATGAGGCGGGTTACATGCGGCTTGCCGCCGACGGCGATTATCCTCCCGTCCTTCACAGCCACGGCGTCCGCCTTTCTGCGGTCTTTATCCATCGTTAAGACTGGGCCGTTCTGGAGTACAATGTCAGCAAAAGACATGAACCAAAGTACTTGGATTCACACTAAAAACTTGTCATGGTGAATCAGGCACGGGTCATGGTCTTGACGCCCTCCTTGGTGCCAATGTAGGCGAGCTTTGCGTACCCGATGAATAAACCCGTCTCCATGACTCCCTGGACCGAGTGCAGCCTAGCGTTGAGGTACCCCGGGTTGTGTATCGCCCCGAAATCGGCGTCTATTAGGTTGTTACCGTTGTCCGTGACAACGGGGCCCAGCTTTCCAACAGCTTGCCTAACAGTGGGTTTAGCCCCCATATTCCTCAGCTTTCTTGACACGGGCATCAAGGCCATGGGGTGAATCTCCAGGTAGACGGGCTGGTCCCTGCCCAGCACGTCCGAGACCTTGGTCTGGTCAGCGATTAGGACGTACTCTTTACAGCAGGAGGCAACTATTTTCTCCCTGAGAAGCGCGCCTCCGCCGCCCTTGATTGCGTTGAGCTCCTGGTCTATCTGGTCTGCCCCATCAAAGCCAAAGTCAAGAACAGGGTACTCATCCAGTGTCGTCAGGGGGATATGCGCCTTGACGGCCTCTTGGATCGCCTGGTAACTGGTGGGGACTGCTTTGATGTTCTCAATTTCCCCTCTGGCAATCTTCTCACCTATGATTCTGATGCCCTCGGATGCCGTGCTGCCGCTTCCGATGCCTATGACCATGTCGGATTCAATGTGGGAGACCCCCATTTCTGCTGCTCTAATCTTTGATTCAGTCCGCCAGCTCATTTATTGCTCAAGCTCCAAGCGATCTAGTTCTTCTAGCTCCTTGAGCACATCCTGTTTAAGCTTATCTAACCTATCCTCGACGGTCTCCTTTCCCCTTCTTGGAGCATCCTCTTCGTCATCTCCCTCCGGCTCCTCTGTGGGTTCCTCATCCTGGGGCTGCGGCCTCGGGCGGGGGCCCCTCGGTTTAGGCTTTGGTTCTTCTTTTACCTCAGGCTCGATGGGCTGGATGTTAAGCTCCTTGATGATGAGGTCTATTCTGCTCTGAGTGTCGGTGAGTGTCTCCTGGAACTGCTTGACGATGTCTGATCTTATCTCCTCCAGCTCGTTGAGGCTCACTATGAGTTCGGCCTTGTTGAGCTCCTCAGTGACTTTCTGTATCTCCACCTTGTAGTTCTTACCGAGGC
>JABXKY010000240.1 GCA_013619005.1 Candidatus Bathyarchaeota archaeon
GCGTAGCACAGCTTGTTTGCCTGTTCGGTGATGGCGTCTATGACGGCCTGGTTCCTGTGGCCCAGGTTGCTGCACATGAGCTGGGATGAAAAGTCCAAGTACCTTTTCCCATCGAGGTCGGTCAAGTAGCAGCCCTCGCCGGACTCCATTATCACCGGGTTCCACGTGTTCTCGTATCGCCACGTCCCGTAGACGTACTTTTTCTCCATCTCCCTGATCTCAGAATGCTTTGACATGGCTTGCCTTCAGTTTCCTAGGAATATAATATTTAGGATAAGAGAGGGATGTATAATCGTCGATGGAAGGTCAATGAGATGCACGCTGACATGGTTTTAGTGAACGGGAAGATAGTCACAATGGACTCCCAGGAGTCAACAGCAGAGGCAATTGCCGTGAAATACGGCAGGCTGCTGAAAGTGGGGACAGACAAAGAGGTCCGTGGACTTGTCGGTGAGGGCACAAGGGTCATCGACCTGAAAGGCAGGTGCGTCATACCCGGCCTCATTGACAGCCACTGCCACATGATGAACGTGGGGGCGGGGAGGATGCTCTACGTCGACCTCAGCGAGGAGGCGGGGGTCCACTCCATAAAGGACTTGGTTGGAAGGCTCAGGGAGCGGGCGGCGGCTACCCCCGCAGGTGAATGGGTGATAGGTTATCAGGAGGACGACTCCAAGCTCAAGGAGAAACGCCACCCGACGAGGTACGAGCTCGACGAGGCCAGCACAGAGCACCCCATAATCCTCTCAACGGTGGGCGGCCACTTCAGCATGGCCAACAGCCTGGCCTTCGAGAACGCGGGCGTCAGCAAGGACACCCCTGACCCCGTTGGGGGAAAGTTCGACAGGGACGACAGCGGTATCCCCGTGGGTGGACTCCACGAGACAGCGATAGACATCATCAGACCAGAGGGGCGATCGGTCCCGACGCGGGAGCAGTCATACCGGGGAGCCAAGGAGATACTCCAGGAGTGCGCCGAGAACGGCCTGACATGCGTCTACGACACAGTTGGCCGCTCCGAGATCAGGGCCGCCTTGGACCTGATGAACGCCGGAGAGCTCCCCATCAGGATGAGGATGGACATCTACATCGACCTTTTCAAGGAACTGGACACTCTGGGCATATACAGGGGGCTGGGCGACGACTGGCTCAGGATCAGCGGGCTCAAGTTCTTCTTCGACGGAGCCATCTCGGCCAGGACCGCCGCAGTCACCGAGGAGTACCTCAACAAGCCCGGCTTCTACGGTGTCATGGCCACCACCCGGGAGATAGCCACCGAGAAGATCATGTCGGCGTACAAGGAGGGGTACCGCATCTCGGCCCACGCCAACGGGGACCGGGCCATAATCATGTACCTGGACATCATGGAGGAGGCACAGGCCAAGTACCCCCGTGATGACCCAAGGAACAGGGACATCCACTGCACCGTCATAACCCCAGAGCTGGTTGACAGGATCAAGAAGCTGGGGATACTCCCCACCATCTTCGGCCCATACGTCTACTACCACGGCGACAAGCTGATACCGGCCTTCGGCGAGGAGCGCCTAGAGCGCATGTTCGCGGCAAAGTCATTCCTAGACGCAGGGGTCAGGATCGCTGCCCACAGCGACCACCCATGCGCGCCCTACCCGCCGCTGATGGCCATCCACGGGCTGGTGAACAGGAAGACCAAGGCAGGTAGACCCATAGGCTCAAGTCAGAAGGTCTCAGTGACGAACGCCTTGAGGCTCTACACCGTCAACTCGGCTTACCAGCAGTTCGACGAGGACAAGCTGGGGAGCCTTGAGGAGGGGAAACTCGCGGACATGGTGGTCCTCGGGGAGAACATACTGACGGTACCGACGGAGAGGATCAAGGACATATCGATTGACATGACCATCATTGACGGCAGAGTGGTCTTCGCCAGGAAGCCCGGACAAGACTCATAAACAAGTCCCGGGGCTTTCTGTACGAGAAAAATGGAAGACAGCTTGCTCCTCTACACCGACAACCCAGAGCTCAAGGAATTCGACGCAGTCGTGACAAGGACAGGACCAAAATTTGTGGTCCTGGACAGGACAGGTTTCTACCCAGAGGGAGGCGGGCAGCCCAGCGACACCGGCAAACTCATCGTCAACGGCGACGAGGTGCGCGTCATCAAGGTCATGAAACGGGGAAAACAGGTCTTCCACTACCTAAGCCAGGACGTAGCCATCGGCGAGAAGGTCCACGGGTTCATCGACTGGGACACCAGGTTCAGGTACATGCGGCTCCACAGCGGGGAGCACCTGCTCACCGGCCTCTTTGAGGCCCTCGGCAGCGGCCCCAAGGTCTTCAGCAGCTTCAGCCAGCTGGACTTTAAGCCTAGCGATATCGACGAGGAGATGGTGGAGACAGTGAGGAAGAGGTTCAACGAGGTGATCGAGCTGGACGTACCGGTTGAGGTCTATTACACGAGCCGCGAGGACTTGGACGTGGGCGACGATGAGCGCAAGCAGAGCTTCCTAGTGAAGATACCCAACAACGTCGAGACTCTGAGGATGGTGAGGATCGGTGCCTTCGCCGAGACCTTCTGCATGGGCACCCACGTCAAGAGCACGGGGGATATCGGGAAGCTCAAGGTCCTGCGGATGGAGTCCAAGAAGAAGCGGAAAAAGATTGTCTACTTCGAGCTGGAAGACATCTGACCGCGTAGAAGGTCTTGAAGTGTCTCCCGCTCCCTTATCAGCCGGCTTTTACCGTCCATAGCCATGACCTCCGCGGCCTTCGGTCTTGAGTTATAATGGCTGCTCATGGAGAAACCATAGGCACCGGCGTTCATGATGGCCAGCAAGTCCCCCTCCTCCACCTTGGGGATCACCCGGTCCCTGGCGAAGATGTCACCCGACTCGCATAACGGCCCGTAGACTGTGTATGTCTGAGGAGGCTCGTTTAGGCCACTGGCGGAGTGGATGTGATGGTATGATCCGTACATCGCGGGTCGAACCAAGGTGTTGAACCCCGCGTCGACCCCCACGAACTCCTTGCCCGGACTCGACTTCAACGTTGTAACCCGTGTAAGGAGCACCCCAGCCTCCGCCACAAGGAACCTACCAGGCTCAAGCCAGACCTCTGGGCTGCCTAGACCTAACTCGCCTAGCCTCTGCTTCATGAACCCGAACAGGCGTTCAAAGAAAACGTCAATGTCAACCTCGTCCTCACCCGGTTTATACGGGACACCGATACCGCCTCCGATGTCAATGAAATCAAAATCAATACCGGTCTCGTCCTTGACGTGGTTGGCTATCTCCAGAAGGCGGTTCACCGCCTTGATGAAATTGGACACATCCATTATTCCGGACCCGATGTGCATCTGGATACCAAAACTGGACACTCCGGCCTCAAGGGCCAGCCTGTAAGCCTCGGGCGCCTGGCTCTCCCAGACACCGAACTTCACATCAGGGCCGGCGGTGATGACGTGCTCATGGTGACCCGCACCCACCTCAGGGTTGATCCTGACCGAGACGGTCTTGGGAACTCCGAGCTTCAGTAACCTACGCATCTGGGACACCGAGTCAATGTTCATCCTGTAACCAGCTTCAACGAGGTGCTTCAGCTCATCCTCTCGTACGCTGGTGCCCGTGAAAAGAATCTCTCCGGGACTGAACCCTGCCTCAACCGCGAGGAACGCCTCACCTGGACTGACGGCGTCGATCTCCACCCCCTCGTCACGCAGTACCTTCAGTATGCCGATGTTCGTGTTGGACTTGCAGGCGAACAGGATACGTGTTTTCCGGTAATGCTTCTGGACGGCCTTCTTGAGCAGGTTGACGTTGGTTCTAATCCGGTTCTCGCTGTAAACGAAGAGGGGCGTGTCGTATTCATCGGCTAGCTGGGTACTGGAGACCCCGTCAATGGAAAGCACGCCGCCGTCATTCTCTAAAGGCCATCTGAGAGACATGGGATTGTCAGGGAGATGAACAGATATTAACCTGATTACACGAAAAAAACTAAAAATGGGAGGTTTTAACAGGAAAAGACGGCCCCCTTCAATTATGGGTTGGAAGAGCGTTCTGAAGGCAGATTCAACTGAATGGCTATTGGAGAAGGACAACCCTTCGGTAAGGTACTTTACGCTGAGGGAAATCGAGGTTCGGGAAGAGAACGATCCCGAGGTCCAGAAAGCCCATGACGAAATAATGGAATCAGCACTCGTCAAGGCTATTCTCCAAGCCCAGAAACCAGAGGGATACTGGGAAAACGAGGACAACCTCTACCTGCCAAAATATACGGCTACAACAAACCAGATGCTTATCCTCGCCGAGGTGGGAGCCAAGAAAACTTTAGAGATAGAGAAGGCAATTGAACACGTCTACAGGTTCCAGAGGAACAGCGGACATTTCCTCATTGGGTTACCCAAGACCGAGAGGGGAAGGAACAGCGTGGTCAAGGACGCGTGCTGCTACGATGGCAACATACTTCACTACCTCGTTCATTTCGGCTACCTCAACGACCCTAGGACTAGGAAGTTGCTGGAGTTCACTTATGATTACTACGACAAGGAGAACACGGGATGGAAATGCAGGGCGTACCCCATTGATCCTTCAAAGGTTTTCCCGGTTAACTGCTTCATGGGACGCACAAAGGTACTCAAGGCATTAAGCATGATTCCTGAGGACCAACGGGACCCACAGATGAAGGAGATTATTGACCTGGAAGTCGAGAAAATACTCGAAAACGATGTGTACAGGTACCTCAGGAACTCTGATGAGAGCAGAAAGGAAAAGGCAGGGTGGAAACGGTTTGGGTTCCCATTGTTCTACCAGGCTGACCTACTGGAGATATTGAATACTCTGACACGACTCGGGGTCAGGGACGAGCGGATGCGAGACTCAGTGGATGTAGTCATCAACGCCCAGCAACCCGACGGGAAGTGGCTTCTAAAAAACACGTACAACGGCAAGATGTGGAGGGACATCGAGGAGAAGCACAAGCCAAGCAAGTGGATAACTCTCAGAGCCATGTGTGTGCTCAAAAAGTGGGATGAATTCTGATCAAATTCTGAATATCGTTTATAACCCTTGGTTCAATCATTCATGTTAGGTGAAACAAATCAAATGATTTGGACGATAGTAGGCGCAGCCGTGGTAATCGGCGGTGCCCTGGTTCTACTTTACGTTAATTACTACAACAGGATTCAGACCCTGAGCAACCGCATAGAGGAGGCATGGGCCCAGATAGACGTACAGCTACAGAAGAGGTACGACTTGGTCCCAAACCTGGTAAGCACTGTGAAGGGCTACGCCAGCCACGAGAGGGAGATATTCGAGTCAATCTCCGAAGCAAGGGCTGGCATGGTATCCGGCAGCAGGCAGGCAAGGGTAGAGGCGGACAACATGCTCACCCAGGCCATGGGAAGGCTCTTCGCGATAGCCGAGGCATACCCCGACCTGAAGGCACAGGAGAACTTCAAGCTCCTACAGGAGCAGCTGGAGGGCATCGAGAACAAGATCGCCTTCGCGCGTCAGTTCTACAACGACACTGTGCTGGACTTCAACAACCTGGTGACCACCATCCCCGGCGTATGGTTCGCGGGCGGACGAGGAAAGGAAGATTTCCTAGAGATCCCCGACGAGGCCAGGGCGGCCCCGAAGGTAGAGTTCTAGTATGGAGAGAAGAAGCTTCCACGACGAGCAGTCCCGGAACAAGCGGGACAGTGTCCTGCTGGCCATAGTGGTCAGCGCGGTGCTACTCGCCCTCATCGTGTCCATCAGCTACATGTTTGACCCGAGCAGCGTCTACTTCATGGTACCCGTGGGCATCATGTTCACGGGCATCTACACTTGGAGCAGCTACCAGTACGGCGACAGGGTCGTGTTGATGTCAACAAACGCCCAGCCAGCCGAGGGCTCCAGGTACATATACCTCAACGACACCGTCGAGGGACTGGCGATAGCCGCAGGGATACCCAAGCCCGACGTCTACGTGATGCCCAGCGGTGAGCTCAACGCCTACGCGACCGGTAAGAACCCTGAGAACGCATCGATAGCCGTTACCCAGGGGCTCCTTGACACCCTTGACAGGCAGGAGCTTGAGGGCGTAATAGCTCACGAGATGAGCCACATCAGGAACAGGGACGTGCAGTTCATGACACTGGTGGCGGTGCTGGTCGGTGTCGCAGGCATCCTGAGCAACATGATCCTTAGGAGCTACTGGTACGGTGGTCGAAGCCGCAAACGGGACAAGGACAGCGGGAACCTTGGCATCATAATCGTCGCGGTGGGTTTCCTGCTCGCCATACTGGCGCCTATAGTAACCCGTCTAGTCCAGTTGGCGGTCAGCAGGCGCAGGGAGTTCCTTGCAGACGCGTCTGCGGCCGAGATGACCCGGTACCCGGATGGGCTTGCAGACGCTCTGGAGAAGCTAGGGCAACACAACAGGGGAGATATGAAGGTGAGCGAGTCCGTGAGTCACCTGTTCATCAGTGACCCCAACAGGACAGCGTTGGACGCCATCTACAGCACCCACCCGCCCATCGAGGAGAGGGTGAAGCGGCTTCGCGAGATGTAACCAAACCCCATTTATTCGTTTCAGTTAAATTCTCATCCATCCGTGTATCAGGTATGACAGCGTTAAAGGGAATCAGAGTACTGGACCTCACCCACGCCCACGCCGGACCCATCTGCACGCTATACATGGCCGCCATGGGGGCTGACGTCATCAAAATCGAGCCCAAGTGGGGCGAGATGACCAGGATGTTCCCACCGTTAGTGAAGGGGCAAAGCCCCTATTTCCTGTTCCTCGGCAGGGGAAAAAAAGGAGTTACACTGGACCTCAAGAACCCGGAGGGGAACGATATATTCAAGGAGCTGGTCAAGGACGCGGACGTGGTTATGGAGAACTTCAGCCCCGGCACCATGGACAGGCTGGGCCTAGGATATGATGTTCTCAAGGAGATCAACCCTAGGATCATCTATGCCTGCATCAGCGGCTTCGGCCACACTGGTCCGTGGGTCAACAGGAGGAGCTTCGACCCCATAGCACAGGCCGCCAGCGGCTACATGTGGCTCATGAAGGACGCGATAGCCCCGGACGGTCCACCGCTGCAGGCGCCCGAGGCCATCGCGGACACGGTGCCCGGCTTCTCGGCCCTCATTGGGATACTTGCGGCCTTGGTCAGCAGGACCGAGACTGACAGGGGCCAGAAGGTGGACGTCGCCCAGATGGATGCCATGATCGGCACCATGCAGAGCTTCAGCTTCTGGAACATCGCCAATATGTCTTTCAGAACCGCCGGGCGCACCGGGAGAGTGGGCGTATCAGGGCTCAGGGAGACCAGCGACGGCTACGTGATGTTCGCGCTGCCACCAGGCAGGATCACCGACTGGTTCATGGAGCTGCTTGGGGTCGAGGAGCTGACTCAAGAGATCGTGGACAAATGGGTGAAGGAGAGGACCACAGATGACGTCGTTGAGACCCTGGAGAAGACCGGGGTACCCGTAGCGGCCGTGATGGACCTGGACGAGGTGCAAGCCTGCCCCCAGGCCAAGGCTCGTGAGATGTTCGTCAAGGTGAACCACCCCACCATGGGTGAGATCATAGAGCCTGGGTTCCCCATCAAGTTCAGCGAGACCAAGGGGGATATCTCGGCACCCGCTCCCCTACTTGGCGAGCACAACGTCGAGGTCTACAAGAGGCTCCTGGGTTACTCTGAGGAGAAGATCGAGGAGCTCAGGAAGAAAGGCGTGATCTAACCATCACCTCCTCCAAATCCATGTAACCATCGAATCCCCGAACTGAGTCGCCCTGACTCGGTGGTTTTTTCTTCTCACTCCACAGAGTCTACCTTGTGAACCAGATTGAAGATTAAAGCCGTAGAGGGACTAGTCGAAGCCCTAAAAGCAGAGGGCATAAGGGGAGTAGCCACCTTCCCCACCACCCAGATAAATAACGCGATAGGGGCCGACCCTGACATCAACATATTCATGGTCAGGGACGAGAGATACGCCGTCGCCGTGGCCGACGCGTACAGCCGGGTCATGGATGGCAAGGACTTCGGCGTATGCACCGTCATGGGAGGAGTCAACGCGGCGGGGACGCAGATGGCCTACGGGGCCCTCGCGCAGGCATACGAGGACTCAGTGCCGCTCCTCTGCCTGACCGACGGCGTTGAGGCCGAGGCATTCGGGAGGACACGTTACAGCATCGACGAGGGCTTCAGGTCGGTGACCAAGTGGTGTGGCTACATCAACAAACCTGAGAGGGTACCGGAGTACATGCGCAGAGCCTTCACCAAGCTCAAGACGGGCAGGCCGTCACCTGTGCTCCTCCAGCTCCCAAGGGACCTAGGCGAGTACGACACAGGGGAGTACCCATACGCCAAGGTGAAGGGGTGGAGAAGCATGGGGGACCCAAAGGACGTAGAGAAAACGGTGAAGGCCGTGAAAAAGGCCAAAAACCCCATAATGTTCGTGGGTCAGGGTGTCTTCTCGGCCGACGCCGCGTCTGATCTCCGGGAGTTCGCGGAGGCAGCGCAGCTACCGGTGCTCACGACATTGAAGGGAAAGAGCGTTTTCCCCGAGGACCACCCCCTGTCACTGGGGGTCAGGGGTGAGCCTGCGGAGCGTTTCCTCGGTAAGGCAGACATGGTGTTGACGGTGGGCATGGGTCACACCCCATGTCACTTCATGCACAAGATACCCGACTCGGTCCACAAGAAGATTATACAGGTGACCATCGACGAAAGCGACCTCAACACAGACTACCTGGTGGACCACGCCATCATGGGGGACGCCAAACTCGTCCTTGGACAGCTTAAAGGCGAACTTGAGAAACAGGGAACCGTCAAGCCCAACGAGGCGCTGCACAAGGAGATCGAGGACACATGGGGCACCATGATGAAGACGTACACCCCGCTCATGGAGAGCGGTGAGACCCCCATCAACCCCTACAGGGTCTATGGCGACCTCATGAAGGTGCTCGACATGGAGAAGAGCCTGGTCACCCACGAGTCAGGGAACACACGTGACCAGCTGAGCGCCGTCTACAAGTCGCAGGTCCCCCACGGGTTCCTCGGCTG
Source organism: Candidatus Bathyarchaeota archaeon (assembly GCA_013619005.1). GTDB lineage: Archaea > Thermoproteota > Bathyarchaeia > TCS64 > TCS64 > RBG-16-57-9. Next base: position 9,038 of record JABXKY010000240.1, read on the forward strand.
GGGCAACGTCTCCACCCTCGGCTACGGCCTCGGGGGGGCGATGGGCGCCAAGCTGGCGTTCCCGGACTGGCAGGTGGTGAGCGTCACCGGTGACGCCGGAGTGGGTTACCAGATGGGCAACTGGGAGACCATGGTACGGTACGAGATGGGCATAACCACGGTCCACATCAACAACGACGGGTTCGGGGGCTACGGGCCGGGATTCTGGGGAAAAGGCCACAGCCCATACACCTACGAGTTGACCGGCCACAAGGTCCAGAGCAGCGCCAAGGTAGCAGAGGCCCTGGGCATCCAGGCAGAGAGAGTGGACGACCCGGACGAGGTGGAGCCAGCCCTCAAACGGGCCTTGAAGGCAAACGCATCAAACAGGCCGTACTTGCTGGAGTTCATCTGCAGCAAGCACCCCGTATTCCCCGGATGGATCCGTTGATCCTCCGCCCTTCTTTTCTTTAATCTTCTTGACAACCCAACGATTCCCTGAAAAACGATTTAACCCACAAGGCATCATCAAACATCATATGGTGAAATCCATCAACTCCAATGAACTCACAGAACTACTGAAAGACCTTGTAAAGATCGACTCGGTGAACCCCTCCCTGGTCCCAGGGGCAGCCGGTGAGGCCGAGATCGCTTCCTACCTCAGGGACTGGATGGAGTCAATGGGCTTGGAGACAGAGCTTACTGAGGTGGAGCCTGGGCGCCCCAACGTGGTGGGCACCCTCAGGGGCTCTGGCGGGGGAAAATCCCTGATGCTCAACGGACACACGGACGTGGTGGGCGTCGATTACATGACCATTGACCCCTTCGACCCGGTAATAAAGGACGGCAAGCTCTACGGGAGGGGAAGCTTTGACATGAAGGGCGGCCTCGCATCGAGCATGGCCGCGGTCAAGGCAGTCGTGGACTCGGGGAACCAGTTGAGGGGCGACGTCATCATCGCCGCGGTCTGCGACGAGGAGTTCGCCAGCATCGGGACGGAGCACCTCATGAAGGATACGCGTGTTGACGCGGCCATAATCGGTGAGCCCACTTACTTCAACGTCCAGGTGGCCCACAAGGGCTTCGCGTGGATCGATGTCACAACCCACGGCTTCGCGGCCCACGGCAGCATGTACCAGTTGGGTGTTGACGCCATCGCCAAGATGGGTCACGTCCTCATCGGATTCGAGGCGATGCAGAGAATTCTGGAGGAGACCAAGCACCCCCTGGTTGGACCCGGCAGCATCCACGCCAGCATCATCAGCGGCGGGGCCGAGCTTAGCACGTACCCGGACAGGTGCAAGCTGGAGGCAGAGAGGCGGCTGATACCCGGCGAGACAAGGGAGGACGTGGAGGAGGAGATGAAGGGCCTCATCCAGAGCCTCAAGGAGGGAGACCCCAAGTTCAATGCAGACTACGAGATCACGTTCTTCAGGGAGTCCATGGAGATCAGCCCCGAAGAGGAGATATGCCAGGTGCTGAAACAGGGGAGCCTTGAGGTCCTCGGGAAGGAGCCCCAGTGGGTCGGGGGAAGTGGCTGGATGGACACCCAGATAATCCACGGCAAAGGAATACCGGCCGTTGCCTTTGGCCCAAGCGGGTTCGGGGCACACGGGGCAGAGGAGTGGATTGACCTAGACTCGGTCCACAAGGCCGCGGAGGTCCAGGAGTACGTTATCAGAAAGTTCTGCGCCTAGAGCTCGCTGACCCAAGCAAACCTTTTCTCTGTGTCGAGGAAGGCGACGGTGCTGCTCCCAGTCAAGTAGCCGCAGACCTCGCCGGGATTGATGACCAATATACCGTTCTCTTCACCGATGGATGCCCTGTGGATGTGACCAGTGACCACCACATCGTAGTCACCGCTCATAGCCTTGTCCATCTCGGACTTTAAGTGGCCGTGGGTAAGTGCTATCCTCAACCCGCCCTCCTCGACCTCGGCAAAGTACCCCCTCAGATCCGCGTCAACCTCGGCGTAGACCCTCTTCAACTCCTCAGTCATGGCGCAGTTGTTACCGAACACCCCTATCATGGGTGCATCCAGCTCGGCGTATGGCTTGGCCGTGAATGGCGAGACATAGTCCCCCGCGTGGAGGACCAGTTTGACTCGCTCCTCCTTGAGGCGCTTAACGGCCCTCTCGATCAGTGGCAGGCGATCATGGGTGTCAGATATTAAACCGATTATCATTGAGTTATCAATTCCATGAATCGCGTATAAGCGGTGTCCCAGTCTACGCCGGTCTTCGGTCTGTAGAACTGCTGTACAAGTCTCTCGGCCAGGACCCCCCTGGCTTCCCATACATCATCCAGCATCCCGATTCCCTTGAGCTGCATGATGGCGTTCCCGATGGCGGTTGCCTCGACTGGCCCCGCGATCACCGTTCTGCCGGTGGCGTCGGCCGTCAGCTGGTTCATAACCTTGTTCTGGGAGCCTCCGCCGATGATGTGAATGTGCTGGTAGGTCTTCCCTGTTATGGACTCCAGTTGGCCCAGGGTGTGCCTGTAGAGAACCGCTAGGCTGTCGTACACGCACCTGATGTGCTCGCCCATGGATTTGGGCTCGTGCTGCCCCGTGGACCTGCAGTACTGCACTATCCTGGGCGTCATGTCTCCGGGGGCCATGAACATGGGGTCCCATGGGTCGATGAAGCACCTGAAAGGCTCCGAGTTGACGGCCATCTCCTGGAGGTCATCGTTGGTGACCGCTGCCCTCTTGCCCACCCACTCCCTGAGAAGCTCCTGCTGGAACCAGAAGCCGGGGAGGTTTCTGAGGAGGCGGGTCGTCCCCTCGACCCCGCCCTCGTTAGTGAAGTTGAGGTCATAGACAGCGTCGTTTATTGTAGGTGACGCTACCTCCGTCCCCAGCAGGCTCCATGTGCCGCTGCTGATATAGCAGAACTCCCTCGCCTTCGTCGGTACTGCCGCGACGGCGCTCCCCGTGTCGTGGCAGGCCGGGGTCGTGATGTTGACGCTCTTCATCGCCCCCAGTATGGTGCCTGGTTTTACTATTGGGGGAAATATATCAAGAGGAAGCCCAACGGCTTCGATTATCTCGTCGTCCCACGTCCCCTTGAACGGGTTGAATAGCTGTGTGGTGGTGGCGTGAGTTAGCTCGCATCTTTTCTCCCCTGTGAGCCAGAAATTGAACAAGTCGGGGAACCCCAGGTAGGCGCCAGCCTTGTTCAGGGTCCGTTTCCTCCTCTTAACGAGGCTCGCCAGCTGGTACAGGGTGTTGAGGGGCAGGAACTGGACACCTGTCCTGTCGAATATCTCCCTTCGGCTCATGCGCTCGAAGACCCACTCCATCATGCCCTCGGTCCGCTGGTCCCTGTAATGGAAAGGGTCCTCCATCAGGGTGCCCTCATGATCCAGGAGGCCGAAATCAACCCCCCAGGAATCGATGCCGATGCTCTGGGCTCCCTCGTTTGCCCACCCTATTCCCTTGATGGTCTCCCGCCATAGCTGCTGTATGTCCCATGTTAGGCGCCCTCCCCTCTCGACGGGTGTGTTGGGGAACCTGTGAACCTCCTCGATTCCGAAGGCGTCACCGGTGTACTCAACCTTCATCACCCTGCCGTTGCTGGCGCCCAGGTCAACAGCTATGACGTGCACCGTTTAACCCACCTTGACGTCGCCGCAGATGTGGACACGCAGACCTAGCTCGTTGAACATAGCCGCCTTCCCTGCCAACGCCTTGTCGGCGTCTTCGGCAGAAGGCGCATAAACAACCTGGATATGGTTGGCCTTGTGCTGGGCCATGAACTGGTCGCGGGTCACCCCGTGTAACACGGCGCTCATGATGGGCCAGGCAGGAGTGGTTGCGTCCCACCGCCTCTGGGTCTCCTCCTGGGGCAACTCCACAACGGAGCCCCTGCCTATGTCAACGTGTAGGCCATCGGTTTTCACGTAGACCCTGCTCCAAACAATCTCTCCGGCCTTGCTGTCGCCCTTCAGACTTCCCCCGCCCAGCGGGAAGTACATGGGCGGCTGCCTCTCGCTGCTGGCGCCCTCGTATCCTCCCTTGAAGTGGGAAGGAGGGGCGCTACCGCTTATGAGGAACACCCAGACGTACTGATCGCCGAACCAGTCCCCCCACCTGATGTCGTGGAGGGTTGTATCGGGGTTGTAGCCCATGGCGGTCCACACCCTGTTGGTGATGAGTGCGTCCAGCCCTGCCCCCTCGTCTACCTCGTTGAAGTGGGGCAGCGGCTTGGCCTCGAATAATATCTCACCGGTAACCTCGTGGTGGACTGGGGGCCTGTCTGTGCAGTTAAGCAGCCCCTCGACAAGGTCGCTGGCCGGCGCCATGTCTTTGAGGCCCTGCTGGTACTGGATGCCCACCAGAGCGCACCCGAACTCGTCGGCGATTCTCACGGCGGCTATGTACATCTTGCACTGCTCATGGATCTGCCGGTCCGTGAGCTCCGTGGCCTCGTCTGTGCCAGTCACGAAGGTCATTCCCTTGAGGTCCAGCCAGTCCCTGACGTTCCGGGCCTCGTCATCGCTCACTGTCCGCATCTTGGCTACCAGGGCGCTCTGGCTGAGCCGCTCCTTGTAGACGCCCAGGGGGTTCAGCAGCTCGTCCTCGATGATGCCGTTGTACAT
>JABXKY010000260.1 GCA_013619005.1 Candidatus Bathyarchaeota archaeon
GTTTATATATCAGGATCACAGCGAAGAGGAAATCGAGGCATCAAAATGGAGTTCCACGACGACGTGGTGGTCATCATAGGCCACAACGGGGCAACCGTAACGGACGATGGGCAATACTACCTGTTCTTCGGCGGCTACGAGATGGCCGAGGAGTTCAACGGGCTCATCGTCAAGGAAGAGGAGATGGAGATGGCCATCAACCACGAGGTACTCCATTGCGTCATAGACTACTTAGGCGAGGACGCTGGAGCCCTTGACAACATCTGGTGCAAATACGATGTACCGTTCCACCCAGTCCTCGACCGGTGCAGCGAGATGGGGCTAGGCTTCTAAAACCCCCGCAGGTTTTATCCACCCTTGGGTGGTTCAGGTGTCCATGGTTAAGATTCTAGGTATAGTGGGCAGCCCGCGGAGAGGCGGCAACACCGAGATAATCGTCAACAACGCCCTTGAGGCCGCGAGAAGCGTGGGGGCCGTGACGGAGATAATTCTCCTCGCGGAGAACAAGGTAGAGCCCTGTGACGGCTGTGGGTTTTGCTCAAAGACAGGGAAATGCAGGATAGACGACGACTTTGAGCGCGTATTCAACAAGATGACCGAGGCAGACGGCCTCATATTCGCCAGCCCCAGCTACTACGAGTCCATGACCCCCCACATGAAGGCACTCATCGACCGGTCAGGTACGTTCAACGGCAGCGCCCACGGCAGGACCAAGTTTGACGGCAAGGTCGCGGGTGCCATGAGCGTGGCCAGGCGCACAGGCCTCGCCAACGTGTGGACCCAACAGTTACTGTTCATCCTGAGCCAGAAGATGATCGTACCCGGGATCAAGAGCTATGCAAACGCTGTGGGAGGTGCAAAAGGTGACGTCCTAAATGACCCCGAGGGCATGGAGACCTCATGGGATCTGGGCGTTGCAGTCGCCAAGCTAGCCCAGAGACTTGAAAAATAAAGTCTTTTTTCTAATAGTAGTATCTTATTATAATAAGAAAAAAGGGCCCCACATCCTTATCCGTTATTTTAAAAGTGGGGTTTACTCGACGTCAAGCAAGTCTAAGACCGTCCCCAGTATCGCCCTTGATACCTGGGGCAGCGAATCCTTGTCCACCCACTCGTTCGCCTCGCACGTGTTGCCCCCCGTTGGCCCCATTATGATGGTGGGCACCCCGCCGTGCACCGCTATGTGGTTGGTGTCCGCCACGCTCATGGCGAGGGTGAACCCCACATCCTCCCCCAGCTGGGCCTCCAGATTCCTCCTGGCAGCCTGAACGAACTCGGACCCGGGGTCAGTGATGAAGCTGGCTGGCGCCGGCGTGGGGCGCTCGTCCCACGTGAGCTCGTAGGTGCCCTTGATGCCCACGTCCTCGATGATGTCCCTGATCTGCTGTGCCGCCCCCTCAACGGTCTGACCCGGCAGGATGTGGCGGTCAACGGTGACCTCGGCCAGCTCGGGGACGTATATCTTGTCCCCGCCGCTGTGGAGGCCGATGACGCACAGAGTGCCCTTCATGTCGTACTCGGTCATGTACCCGAACCCGTCCGGCTTGTGTTTCTCAAACTCAGCTATCACATTGGATGCGTCTACCACGGCGTTGACTCCCTCGTCATACGCCGCGCTGATACTCTTTCCGTAGAACCTGATCTTGAAGACGTGCCTGCCCCTCCCCCCTATGAGGATGGTAGCGTGTGCCGCCGGCTCGGGCACGATGCAGAAGTCGCAGCCCTTGATTTGACCCGATTTGATTAATGCGTGGGCTCCCCTGCTCCAGTACTCCTCGTCGCTTGTGCCAGAGACGATGAGCCTGCCCCCCAGCCTGGTGCCTGATTTCACTATGGCCTCAAGGGCGGCCAACACGCATGCCGCCCCTCCCTTCATGTCGTGGGCCCCGAGCCCTATGAGCCTATCATCAGTCTCCACCACCTTGAATGGCTCAGTGTCCCATCCCTCAAAAGCATCAAAGGTGTCGATGTGGAAGTTGAGCATCATGGTGGGGCCGTCCTTTTTTCCCTCAAGTATACCTACAATGGTGTCCCCCGCCTCCTCGACGGGGAGCCTCGTGATACTCGATAACCTCAGCTCCTCGAAGAACTTAACCAGCCAGTCACCGATTTCCTTCTCCTTTCCAGTCTCAGACGGTATCTCGACCAGTGTCCTCGTCAGCTCAACGAGCCTTTCTCCAGTAATGAATTCCATTGGGTTCAAGCGCGAGTCCTCTCCCCAAAAATTCACGGTTATGCATTATAAGTGTTTGACCTCATGCAGGTTTTACACGTATATGTTAAATTCAATGTTTAAAACGGGTATCTGCGCGTTAAACTTATATCACCAGTAATGGTGGTGTGTTTGGCTCTGGTGAGTTATGTTTGAGCTGCACAATAGTCGTTGATGGTTTCTTCGGAGACGGTGGAAAGGGCAAGATAGTATCCTATTTAGCCGTGGCGGACGACGCCGCGGTCGTAGCAAGGGGCGGTGTCGGTCCGAACGCGGGGCATACTGTCGTCAAAGACGACGTAAAGTATAAGCTCCGCATGGTGCCATGCGGGTTCGTGAACGAGGACACGGTTCAGCTCATCGGCCCAGGAGTGCTGGTGAACACAGAGGTCTTACTCAAAGAGATCAAGGTGACGGACATAGAGGGAAGGTTCGGTTTAGACCCCCAGTGCGCGATAATCGAGCCCAAACACATAGAGGAAGACCAGCAGGGGCACCTGAAGGAGAAGATAGGCACAACAGGGACAGGCACAGGCCCATGCAACGCTGACAGGGCGTACAGGACGGCAAAGATGGCGAGGGACATCCCCGAGTTAACGAAATACCTCAAGGATGTGCCCATGATAATCAATGATGCCCTTGACAACGGTGAGAACGTTGTACTGGAGGGCACACAGGGAACCTTCATCAGTCTGTTCCACGGCGGTTACCCATACGTCACAAGCAAGGACGTGTGCGCCGCCGCGGTATGTAGCGACGTAGGTGTGGGCCCCACAAGGGTCACAGACGTTGTCTTGGTATGCAAGGCATACGTAACCCGAGTAGGCGAGGGGCCACTTGATGGCGAGATCAGCCACGAGGAGGCCAAGAAGCGCGGCTGGGACGAGTACGGGACAGTCACTGGCCGCCAGAGGAGGGCCGCGCCGTTCAACTATGCTCTGGCCAAGAGGGCGGCGAGAATCAACGGGGCCACACAGATCGCCGTAACAAAGATGGACATCCTGTACCCTGAGATCGCGGGCTCGGATGACTATGATAGTCTGCCCGATGAGGCTAAGGAGTTCGTTGCGAAGATCGAGAAAGAGATCGGTTTGCCTGTGACCTTTGTTGGCACCGGCCCTGGCGTCAAAGAGCTAATTGACAGGCGCTAGCCGAATATACCTTTCTTCTTACCCAGTTCCTCTTGAAGTTCTTGGATGAGCTGTCTCTCTTTCCTTGACAGCTTCTTGGGCACAGAAACAGTGACATGGACCAGCTGGTCCCCTTTACCGAACCGCCCTTTCATACCCATGCCCCTTAACCTAATGATGTCCCCGTTCTGGGTTCCGCTGGGCACCTTGATAACCTCACGCCCGCCGAGTACAGGAACCTCCATCTCAGTACCCAACGCCGCCTGCGGGAAGTTAATCTCAACCTCGTGGATAATGTCGCTACCACGTCGGATGAGCTCCTTGTGTGGCTTGATAATGACCTGTATGTAGAGGTCCCCGTTGGGCCCGCCGTACATGCCCGCGTCGCCCTGCCCCCGTAGGGTCATGTAGACCCCGCCCTCGATTCCCTCAGGCACGTTGACGCTGAGCTTTCTCCTCTTCTCCTCAAGGCCGTTGCCGCCGCACTTGGTGCATGGCTTCTCAGGAACCTGTCCCCTTCCCCTGCACCTGGGGCACGTGGTCAACGTCACCATCTGACCAAAAATGCTGTTGGTCCGCTGCTGAATCTGACCCCTACCCTGGCACTGGGGGCACGTAATCACCTGGGAGCCAGGCTCCGCGCCGTTTCCACCGCACTTGGTGCACCTGACCGAGCTGCTGAGGCTCAGCTCAACCTCCGCGCCGAAAGCCGCCTGCTCAAGGGTGATCTCGATGCGGGTCTCAATGTCCCTGCCCCTCGGCGGGCCCCTGCGACGCCTTGAGGTTTGGAACCCACCGCCGAACATGCTGCCGAAGATCCTGCTGAAGATATCATCCCCGCCGAAACCCATGTCCCTGAAGATGGTGCTAAAGTCCGCCCCACGGAATATGTCCTCCTGGCTGTAGGCGCCCCTTATGCCGGCGTGGCCGAACCTGTCGTACTGGGCCTTCTTCTGGTCGTCGCTGAGGACCGCGTACGCCTCGCTGATCTCCTTGAATGTCTCCTCCGCGCCGTCGTCCTTGTTCCTGTCAGGGTGGTACTTGAAGGCCAGCTTCCTGAAAGCCTTCTTGATATCATCAGCTGAGGCGCCCCTCTCCACACCTAGAACCTCGTAGTAATCGCGTTTATCTGACAACAGCAGCGCCTCTTGTAATCGCATTTCCTCCCTGAAACTGGTTCATAAACCTTGTTGAACAGCGGACCGTGTTGCGCATTGCATAAATCCCTGTGCAGTGATGATATTTCCCATGAAGAGCATCCATTTCAGCCTCCCCGTGGACGAGGACACCAACATGGTCATCAGGATGATGATCGAAGGTTTCAGGAAGGCAAAGGAGAACTCGTTCAGCGTTGACGTGACAATGGAGCAGCTCATCGATTTCAGGGACCTCCTGGACGAGATCATCGCCGAGAACGATAGAAGCGATTGGCTCTAGTCCTCGTTGTTCTCTGGAACCAGGTCCGACATCACGCGCGCGCATCATGGTAAACCGACCCCCAGAGGCTGTCATCGAAGATTGGGGCGTTCTTGGCCTGGTTCAAAAAATCCTTAAAGTCCTGCCACGAGCCGCACTGGACGACCTTCATCTCGAACTCGCCCTTCAGCTTGTCGCTGACCTCAGTGTGCTTCCACGACTCGTAGCCATCCCAGCTCAGGGTGTTGTTAAGCATGTACCCCTTCCTGTCAAGGTAATCCACCTTCTCCTTGTACATCCTGCCCTCCACAAGCATCTGGGTACCCACGAGGGCCGTGACCAGAATCATGACCACCCCTGACAGCAGGACCATCTTCTCCTTCTTTTCCTTCTCAGGGTTCCTACGGTGAGCCATGGCTGACATGAAAGACGCGGCTCATATAAAAAGCGTTAAGGAGCGAGAAAAGAGAACAGGTTTACTCTTTCTCGTCGTCCTCAACTACCTTGTAGTCGGCCTCGACGGTCTTCTTACCGGGGTCCTGCTGTTCATCCGGCTGCTGCCCTGGCTGGGGTCCACCGGGTGGAACCTGGTCCCCCGTCTGCTGGTACAGCGACGCCCCCAGCTCCTGGGCCACCTTCTGGAGCTCATCCATCCTGGACTTGATCTCAGCGGTGCTCCCCTCGTTGACGGTGTTCTTGAG
>JABXKY010000121.1 GCA_013619005.1 Candidatus Bathyarchaeota archaeon
GGATGGGTATGGGGAACGGTACCTGGTCGTGGATGATGATAACAGCGTCCTTTTCCTGACTGATCTGGGTGACCCTGAGCCCCAGCAGACGGCCACGAGGGCGGCCATGGAGCTTGGCGGCTGGCTGAAAGGCGCGGTTAAGTCAAGTCAACGGGAATAATGTGAGTTTCTAGACCTTCACACCTATCAGGTACACGATGGCCTGTTTGTCCCCCGTGTTAAAGAACCCGTGCTGGACTTTGGCTGGTAGGAATACCACGTCGCCGGCGCTGACGTTTTCCCGTTCCTCGCCCACCTGGATGACGCCCTCGCCCTGCATCACGAAGTACACTTGCTCTGCGTCTTTGTGGGTGTGCAGGTTGTTGGTGTCGCCCGGTCGGAGGGTTATCCTTGCAAAGTGTTCAAAACTTTTCATGCCCTCGGGTTTTTTGGCCCCAAAGACCTTGCCGCTTGCGTCCTCCTGCCAGAATATCTGGTATAGGGCTGACTCGCCGTGGGCGTCTATCAACGGCTTCTTTGGTATGGCTGTAACTTTTTTAATGTGCATAGAACTATTTCCGTGCATCTAAGTAAATAAAATTTTCACCGTGCACCCGTGCATGTGAGATAAAGCAACCGTATCCATGAGTCATCGAGAAGTGAGGATAAAATATTCGCCCCACACACACATGCGCGCGCGGCGCCAAGACAGCGATCAGGGAGGCATCCGAGGCGGGGGAGAGGGCGTTCTACGATTCAATAAGCCCAGAGCGAAAGAGAGGGTACAACGCCAAGGGCCTCAGCAAGCCACTGCTGACTGAAGCCCCCGTTGCGCGCGCGGCCGAGGAGAAGGGGCTTTCAACGGTGACCTACACGACGTCGGCCCCCGGGCTGGTAACCGAGGCCCTAGGGGCACCCGAGGGGTACCTCGTGGAGGCGGTGCTGCCACTAGGGTACAGCGACGACCCCAAGCCCAAGGAACCCAGAAAGTTCGTCGAGGAATTCACCCACAGAAACAAGTGGTGACCGTGGGGAATCTACCTTGCTGAGCAAGCCACCATCGCGTAACTCATGTTATTTAGTATGAACGATTATCCATCCCCATGGAAATCGACGGCACCATCACTTTCTTCTACTACGACGACCTGACGCGGGCCACGGAGTTCTACGAGAACATCATGGGGTTCGAGAAGGTAATCGATATCAAGCTTGCCAAGGTGTTCAGGGTCCACGGTGACAGCCACGTGGGGCTCGTGGACGGACATACGGGGTACCTGAAGTGGAGCGAATCGAAGCCCGTTATGCTGAGCTGGTTCAGCGACGACATCGACGGCTGGCACATGCACCTTAAGGAGAAGGGAGTCGAGATAGAGCAGCCCCCAGAGAAACAGTCGTACCTGGAGATGAGAACGCTGTTGTTCAGGGACCCAGAGGGGTACCTCCTTGAAGTCATGCAATGGCTCAAGAAGCCATACGGCCAGTAGTCTATCTTTTATCCCCAACCCGCTGATTCAATGTGATTATGTTGAAAGGCATCGAGGGAATGATCACGTTCACCTACTACAACGACATCGAGAAAGCCGAGGAGTTCTACGGGGAGACCTTGGGCTTCGAGGAGGTCATGGACAGAGACTGGGTGAAGATCTTCAGGGTCGGCAAGGACAGCCACATCGGGCTGGTGAACGCTGAGAAGGGCTATCTGAAGCCACAAGCCGAGAAGCCGGTGATGCTCAGCGTGTTCGTCGAGGACGTTGATGCGTGGCACAAGAATCTGGAGGAAAGAGGAGTCAAGACAAACCACCCGCCCCAGAAGAGCGGGGACATCGATATGAGGGGGTTCCTGACGTGGGACCCCGAGGGCTACGCCGTCGAGTTCCTGACCTTTGACACCAAGCCCTACGGGGAGTAAACCCTTAAGCGGTCAATAGTACTGCCCCTCTGCCTGTGGGGGCCCAGTCTCCCAGTTTCTTGCTTACGGCCCAGAAGTAGGTCGGCCTGTAGAGGAACACCCAGGGGGCGTCATCCCTGACAATCTGGAAGACCCGCTGGTAGATACCGGTCCTCTTGGCATCGTCGAAGGTCTTCTGTGCGGCATCAATCAACCCGTTTACCTCCTCGTTGTGGTAGCCCTCCCACCACGGCCCCTTGTGGCCTGAGTGTATCTTCTCCCTGAGCACCCTGAAGGTGCTAATGGGGCTTGAGTCGAAGCAGCACATATCATGGATGTTTTTATCTCTGACCATCTCGGCGTACGCCGCACGGTCAGAGTAACTGACAACCTCAACGTCCACCCCTATCCGGCCGTAGTACTCCTTCATCATCTCACCGACATCGAGGCCCTCATCGGGCATCCTGGTGGGGATATCTATCGTCAACTTGAGGCCATCGGGGTAGCCTGCCTCTGAGAGCAGTCTCCGCGCCTGATCAGGGTCATAGGGATACCTCTCGGTTTCTGGGTTGTGCCCGTAATGGTGAGGCGTAAGGTACCCGTTGAGCCTAGTCGCAGCGCCCTTCTTTATCTTCCTTACGACCTCGTCGATGTCCAGCCCGTAGTTGAGTGCCTGCCTGACATGTGGGTCGGCGCATACCCCGCTGCCGCTGTTCATCATGAAGATGATGCAAAGGCCGCTCCTGACTGAGACCACGTTTGCCCTCGTGGAGCCCTTGATGCTGTCACTTCCCTCCAACCCGATGGAGGTGGCGATATCAGCCTCCCTGTTGGCAACCATCTCCGCCCTCTCAATGGGGTCGTCCTCTTTTAGCCACGAGACCTCCTCCGCGATGGCCTTCTTCCCGCCCCAGTACTTCCTGTTACTCTCCAGGACCATCTCGTCCCTTGACATGCCCCCAACGAGGTACGGACCAGAGCCGATGTACTCGTTTGGAAGGTTATCAAGCTCATCAGCCGGCGCTATCGGCATCTCCGAGAGAAGATCCAGCAAGTCAGCCATGGGGGCCTTCGTGGATAACTGGAAGGAGTACTTGCCCGGTGAACTGAACTCCGCGTCGCCGATGTAGCTTGCGTACACGCCCTGTGTGCCAAACGCACCACCGATGGCCGGGTCCACAACCCGCTTCAATGTGGCAACGACGTCGTTACCGGTTAGCTTCTCGCCGTTGTGGAACCTCACACTTTCCCTGAGCTTAAAGCCCCAGGTTAAGCCGTCGGGTTCAACCGCCCAGGTTGACGCCAGGGCGGGAGAGTACACGCCGGGGCCGGTTCTCTTGATTAAAGGCTCGTAGATCGCATCGATGATGTTGCCCCTGTTCATGGAGTCACTGCAAATATGAGGGTCGCCCACCTCGACGCTGGATTGGGCGATGGTTAATGATTGATGTTTCATGGTAATGGATACCTTCGCAATAAGAAATGGTTATCGTTCACTGGAAGCCCTCAATGTCGGCTGGCTCCTCCTGTTCCTCGACCTCCTTGAGGCTGCGCCCCGTCTTCACGCTGTTGGGTCGCTCAGTGAGAATCTCGGAGCCGGGGAGGGCCTGCTCATCCTTCATCTTGAAGAAGAGCCACTGGGGCCGCTTTCCCCCCCTCTTGGTCCTTATCAACGCGAAGCCGCCCCTCAGCTTCGCCCCCTCAAGCCAGATGGTGGCGTGTCCCTCGTCAAGGTTCCGGCCCAGGTCGGCATCATCGCCTTTCAGGTTACGGTACAACCCTATATCCCAGACAATTACGGTGCCGGCGCCGTAGTTACCCTTGGGGATCACCCCCTCGAAATCAAGGTACCCCATGGGGTGGTCCTCGGTGGGGACGGCAAGGCGTTTCACCATGGGGTCCATTGATGGCCCCTTGGGGACGGCCCATGATTTCAGCACACCACCGTGTTCGAGTCGAAGGTCATAGTGGAGGTTTCTCGCATCATGTTTCTGGATGACGAAGACAGGCTTCTTGGTTGACGCCTGTGTCTCGCCAACGGGTTCAGGCGTCTGATTAAAGTCCCGTTTATCCCAGTAATCCTTGAGAGGATCAGACATGGTTTACCCTAGGGACTCATGTTAAATAAAAATGGTTTAAAAAAAGGGGTTTAGGCTTCCGCCATCTTCTTGCCAACCTGGCTGGCAAGACTCTTGGCTTCGGCGCTCGCTTTCGCGATCAGGAGCTCGATGGTCTTCTCGGTTGGCCACTCGGCTTCCACGGCTACTGCTATGGCTTCCTGTGCGGCCTTCGCTAGGATGGTTGGCGCAGTCTCGGGTGTGGCGTAGGCTGCCTCGATGGCTACCTTGAACGCTCCTCCTATTGCCTGCTCCAGCATGGACCTGTACTCGTCCAAGTCCAGTATTAGCGATTCTCCGGGGATTACCTCTCCGTTCTCCCAGACTGCCTTGATGCTGAGACCCATCTCGGATGCCCTTATACCCATACGCGTAAGCAGGTCCGCGAGGTCTTCACCGATTACCTCGCCCTTCTTGCGTACCACGGTATCCTGGACTACCCAGATGTTTCCAGCCTCAATGCGGGTCCTGACGCTTAGCACGCCGAACTTCCCGATGAGGGGTCCGGGGCTGAGTCCCGTGTTTCCTCTTTGCAACATGATATCGTCCATTGCGACATCATCTGCCTTGGCGAAAACCTTGACCTTGTTGGCGTCAAGCTCCATCGCTACCTTGAATGGGTTGCCGTTTGTGAACAGGAACACGTTGGGTCCACTGACTGAATCAATGAACTCACGTGATCCCTCTTTTCCGGCCTGCTCCATGCCGATACGCATCAGGGTGTTCTTGACGACCCTGAATAGGTGGTTTCCACGGAGCTGCTTCCTCATGTCTTGTAGCATGCTGCTACTGACCTTGGTTAGGTCAGCCGCTGCGATAATCTGGTACTGGTTGATTAACTCGACTGCTTCTTGAACTGCCTGCTTCTTTTCGGATGGAATGTTGCTACTCATGGTCAAATCACCTAGTATAGCTTGACGCTGCCCCCCATTGTCAGCTTCAGGTACATCGACTTGATGTTGGCGAAGCCTCTCTTTGTCGCAGCGGTCAAGTTGCTGACCACTGTCTCAATGTTCTGGGTGACCTCGTCGTCACTCATTCCTTCCTTTCCGACGATGCAGTGGACGAATGGCTTGTCCCTGCTTCGAAGTACTATCATGCGGCGCTCGCGTTCGATGATATTGTCTATGGGTGCCTGTGGCGGTACAGGGGTGGGCATCTTTCCCCTGGGTCCCAATATCGGTCCTGCGACACGACCTACTGTTGGCATCATAGGTGCCTCAGCAACGAACACATCATAGTTAGCCAAGCGTTTCTTGGCAGCTTTCTTGTCCCCTGCAAGCTGATCAAGTTCTGCGGGCTCAATAACATCATCCGCTCCTGCCCTCCTTGATCTCAGCGCTAGGTCGCCCGAGGCGAACACGAGTACCTTCCTGTCCCCGATACCTCTCGGTAACTGGAACCGGATATTGACTCGGTTGTCAGGCCTGTTCATGTCGAGCTCCCTGAGGT
>JABXKY010000207.1 GCA_013619005.1 Candidatus Bathyarchaeota archaeon
CTATGAAATCATCTACGTCCTCCACTTGGAAGCTGATGTTTGGGTTAGGCAAAGAGTCATCAATGTGCAGCACCAGCTCCGAGTCGTTGCCGGGGAAAAGAAGTCCAGCCATAGACTCATCCCTCCACCCCAGCCTGAGCCCCAGCACATCGACGTAGAATCGGATGGCCTCATCAATGTCGCCGACCCTGTGCAGCACGGCGTCGATCTTCTTGAGCCCCTTCATCGGTCATTCCAGTGCTCCGCTATCATCCGGGCGTTGGCCACCCATACGTCGGGTTTCTTCTTCACGTACCTGATGAGCCTCTCGAGGAGCATCATGTTCCCGGGCTTGCCTATGATCTGGGGGTGGAACATGGTGGTCCAGCACAGCCCGTACCTGTAGTAGCCGTCGAACGCGTTGGTCCATATCTGGTAGCCCGCCTCGGGGCTCATCATCCGGGCTTTGTAGTTGCCGAAGGGATAGTCGGCGAAAAGGTGGAAGTCGTCCATCTCGTAGTAACTGGGCACCTCGATGAGCCCGTTACCGAGCCTGTACGGGAGGTCGCTGCCCCTGAGGCTGCTGTCGTAGAGGAACCCCATCTCCTTGAGGATATCGAAGGTGTTTGGGCTCGGCTCACCGCCCGCCACCCTGTTACCCACGGGAGTGTAACCCGTCGCGTCCTTGATGGCGCCGACACACCGCTCCCTCCGTTCCTTCTCCTCGTCCCTGTCAAGATGGCTGATCTTCTCGTGAATCCAGCCGTGGATGGCTATATCGTGGCCCCTGTCAACGATCTCCCTGACTTCATCGGGGTGGTTCACGGCGTTCATGGCCACCACATACCATGTGGACTTTATCATGTACTCGTCAAGCATGTCCAGAATCCTATTGACGATACCTGACCTCCACACGTAGTCCCCCTGGGTCAGCACACGTGGCATGTTCGCCACATCGGGGTTGGTGCCCATGAAAACGTACTCTGCATCCAAGTCAAAAGTGAATGAGGCCGCGCACCTCTTCCCATCAGGCCAAACGGAATCCATATGAATCAATTGAACAGTGCACGTAATGCACAAAAGATTATCGAGTTAATAGAAAAATAGCTAATGATGATCACGTTAGTTCAACTATACCGTTTTCGTATTGCGCGCGCGCCAGTAGCCCGGCCCGCCACGAATAATTATTCCTACACTACTAGGATTAGTAGAAATCAATTAATACAAGAATACAGGGGTATTGCGTACACTAGGAGGAATAGAACTCAGCAATCACATCAAGGGACTGGTCTGCCGCGAATGCGGGGCCGTGTACCCTCAAAAACTGATATTTTCTTGTGAGAAATGTTTCGCCCCCCTCGAAGTACAGTACAACTTTGATGACATACACGTAACAAGGGACGAGATCTCACAGAGACCAAAATCCATCTGGCGATACAAGGAGCTACTTCCACTGAACGACTACGAGTCCGTCGTAGACCTCGGAACAGGGCTGTCAACGCTGCACAAGGCAGAGAACCTTGGCAAGCACCTGGGTTTGAGTAACCTGTACATCAAGGACGACACTGTGAACCCCACCAACTCGTTCAAGGACAGACCGGCGTCCGTGGCCATATCCAAGGCAAAGGAGTTCGGAGCTGTCGCCGTGGGGTGCCCATCAACGGGAAACCTCGCCGCCAGCGTCGCCGCACACGCTGCCAAGGCTGGGCTGCCATGCTACATATTCATCCCGTCAAACACGGAGCTCAACAAGGTGCTTCAGGCATCGGTGTACGGGGCCCGAATCGTCGCGGTCGACGGGACATATGACCAGGCCAACAGGCTCGCAGCGCAGGTCGCGCAGGAGTACGGCTGGGCTTTCGCGAACATCAACCTAAGGAGTTACTACGTGGAGGGATCAAAGACCCTCGCCTTCGAGGTCTGTGAGCAGCTGGGCTGGGAGGCACCAGACAGCATAGTGGTTCCCCTCGGCAGCGGAGCCCTCTTTTGCGCCATCAAACGTGGGTTTGATCAGTTCAAGAGGGCGGGTCTCATCGAGGATAAACCGACCCGCCTCTATGGGGCACAAGGGGAGGGCAGTGCGCCCATCGTTGACGCGTTCAAGGCAGGGTGGGATGATATCCTGCCAATCGAGTACCCGGATACGGTGGCAAAGAGCCTGGCAATAGGCGACCCAGGTGACGGCTACTACGTCCTCAAGCACCTGAGGGAGACCGGTGGAGCGGCGGAGGATGTCTCAAACCATGAGATACTTGACGCCATCAAGCTCGTCGCAGAGACGGAGGGAGTATTCACCGAGCCCGCGGGAGGGGTCACCGTCGCCGTGCTGAAAAAACTGGCAGAGGCGGGCCACTTCAAGCCAGACGAGAAGGTGGTCTGCGCGGTTACAGGGAGCGGCTTCAAGGCAACTGATACCATACAGAACGTGCTGGTCTCGCCGCCCGTGATCAAGCCCACGTTGAGTTCGTTCAAGGAACAAAAGGAGGCAAGCACATGGTAGAGGTCAACGTATCATTAACCGGGGCGCTGGCAAATGTGGCCGAGAAGGCCACAACGGTTGAGGCAGATACGCTGCTACAGGCATTGACCGCCCTAACCGAGAGGTACGGTGAGGACTTTGGGTCAAGGCTGTTCGACGAAAACGGTAAGCCACGTAGGTTCATTAACATCTATGTTGATGGCCGGGATTACCGGTTCCTCGGGAGCATTGACGCCGTGTTGAGCCCTGGGACAGAGCTAAACCTAATACCTGCCGTTAGCGGTGGATAATATTAGGTTGAGCGCATGGCCCGGTATGACATAAAGAACTTCACGGACAGTGAGGTTGACTATTACAGCAGGCAGATCATGCTGAAGAACATGGGCTTCGATGCCCAGCGTAACCTCAAGGGGGCCACCGTCTGCATCGTGGGGGTTGGTGGGCTGGGAAGCCCCGTGTCGATACAGCTTGCATCAATGGGTGTTGGAACTCTACGCCTCGTGGACAACGATATCGTGGAGGTATCAAACCTTCAGAGGCAGCACCTATACGGGATAGACCAGGTGGGACTGCCCAAGGTAGAGGCCGCGGCCAAGCGATTGAAGGGACTTAACCCTTTCATAGACATCGAGCCTTTGCCAATGATGGTCACGCCGTTCAACGCGGAGGAGATCATCAAGGGATCGGATGTGGTCATCGGTTCACTTGACATGATGGCCCCCCGGTACTCGCTTAACAGGGCGTGCCAGAAACTCGATATCCCCTTAATTCATGGGGCTGCGCTGGCCTACAACGGCACCGTTTCAACAATTTTGCCGGGGGAGACGGCCTGCCTTGAGTGCTTCCAGGGGGGAGTTGATGACGCCGAGATGCCCACATGCGCGACTGTTGGGGTTCACCCCGCCATCCTAGGCATCGTCGGAAGCCTCATTGTCTCGGAGACAGTGAGGATAATCATCGGGCAGGAGCCTAACCTTGCCGATAAACTCATGTTCCTGGACCTTGAGGACTACAGTTTCGAGACCATTAACCTGAGGAAGGCTGAAAACTGCCCCGTGTGCGGCGAGATGGACAAGACGCCTGAACCCATAGCTTATGATGCCGTCACCGAGATCTGCGGCAGGGAGGGGCGCAGGGTTTTCATATTCAACCCAGAGCGGCGCATGGATCTGCCCCTTGAGGAGGTCAACGCCCAGTTGAACTCGTTGGGGTTCAAAGTCGTGGTGAAGGGGGATCTTGGCAGCACCTTCGAGGGCTCCGATGGTGTCAAGGGGAGCATCTTGAAGACGGGTATAGCAATACTCGAGGGATTTCAGGAAAAAGATGAAGCCGTTGGAATACATGGCAGGATATTCTCCGCCCTTGAGTAATCCCTGATGACGCGCGGAAAGGTAAAACTTGGCGTGGTTATTTTGCCTAGGTTATTTGAAAAATAGAAGAAAGCCACTTTTGGCTTAATTTATAACAACGGTGTCGAGCTGGAAGTAACGCTTGGACAGGAAACGGATCTTCTTGATGTTATCACCGTTCTTGCCGATGGCGATGCCCTTGTCCTTGGGCACAACGGTGACCATGGCGATCTTTTTACCTTCCATCCTGTCAACCAGTCGGATGTCCTTGACCTTCGCGGGCTTCAAGGCGTTCGTGATGAACTTTTCGGCCTCGCTCAGGTACTCGTATATTTCGACCTGCTTGTTTGTCATGCTGCGGAAGCGCTTGATCTTCTCGCCGCCCTTGCCGACAGCTAGCCCGACCTCTCCCTTCTTGACTGTAAAGATGATGGTATCACCTTCTATGATGCAGTCCACGATGGTGGCTCCTGTCATGTTCTGAAGGAGCTGAATGTACTTCATCTCGTCCTGTGTTATCTTGATTCCGTTTAACATTCTACTCTTCCTCACTACCGAAGTCAAGAATCTTCGAGTCGCCAGGGTCGTTAATGACCATGGCTGATACGGGATAAGGTTTCCCACATAACATGCCAAGGTCAACGCTGTCCTTGTCGTGGTTCCAGACGGGTATGTTTCCTAGTTTGCCATGCTCTGTGATGGCGTCTCTGTAATGTTTGGGGCAGTTAGAGCTTATTATGGCCATCTTTGCCCTTCCTCTCCTCATGTCTCTAACCGCCTGCTTGGAACCTAGTTGGATCTTGCCGGTGGATAGAGCGAGTCTCAGCTGTGGATCTATGCTACTCATCGCTTTTTCCTCTCTGTGTCATGAACAACTCAACGCTTCCTGTTCCCAGGGGCATCGACTGTCCGACGATAATGTTTTCGATGACCCCTTTAAGTGGATCGATTTCTCCATGTATCGCGGCGTCGACAAGGTGCTGGATGGTCAGCTCGAAAGCCGCCCTGGCCAGTACGCTTGATTTATCTCCGCTGATACCGTGTCTACCGATCTGCTGCACGGTGCCCGTCTTGGTCATGATGTCCGAGACTAGCATAACGTGTCTGATGTCGACGTCCAGTCCCTGCTCTGAGAGGACCGCGTGGGCCTCCCTGATGAGGGCGTTCCTCGCTGCCTCGATTCCGAAGATATTGGCGATCTCGTGGACGTTGTTGGTCGTTGTCTTGGCATGGTCGATGCCAGAGATCCTTTGCACGCCCTCAAGGTTACTTCCATCGGTCCTGATGATCCACTCACCGTTTTCGACGGTGGTGAGGACACGCTTGATCTCGGGGATGCCCCTGATCCGTGCCTGAGTGAATGCCTTGATGATGGGGTCAGGGCTATTTTTCTTGTCCGCCTCGAAGCTAACGAGGTACTCGTACTCACCTTCCTTGGAGAACTCGTACGGTATAACTGCCTCTGCCTCATCGAGGGACACGCTCAGCGTCTCCATCCTCTCAGGGTCCAGGGTGAACCTTACGCCCTCTGCCCTGAGGTCAACGTTGACCGTGTCGATGATGTCATCGATGGTGGTATAGGTTAGCAGCTTTGCTATCTCACGTGCCTTCCTCTCGGTCTTCCTGTGCTTCTTGTCAAGGTATATGTTCATGACGGGCGTGGACGGGCTCTTACGGGCATCAACGATCTCGATGAGCCTTGGCAGGCCCAGCGTAACGTTCAGCTCAGCGACTCCCGCGTAGTGGAAGGTCCTTAGGGTCATCTGAGTACCGGGCTCACCGATACTCTGGGCCGCCAGGATTCCGACGGCCTCACCTGGCTCGACCAGGCTGTAATCGTAGTTCCTGAGAACCGCTGCTATGACCTCGTCGACTCCCTCCTTTGTGAGACCCGATTCGGTCAAGCGCTTCCTCAGTTCGTCCTTGAGTAGGTCAGGGATCTGTATCTGGATGTCGTCAACCTTACCGTTGATGTACTTCTCAGTCGCCTTCCTTCCCTTCTTCATGTTGATCTTTGTTCTGTCAGTTAGCAGGCCGACGTTTACGGCTACCCCGTGGTCAGACTTGGATGGGTCAACCCCGTCCTCGCCGTAGGTGAACTGTACGATGTCACCGACGCTGTTCCTGACGGTTCCGTCGTACTCGACCCTCAGGTGCTCCAGCGCGTTGATGAGCCTCCTCTGCATGTAACCGCTCTGCTGGGTACGCACGGCGGTGTCTACGAGGCCCTCACGGCCTCCCATGGCGTGGAAGAAGAACTCCAGCGGCGTCAGTCCGTCACGGTAGCAGTTGTAGACGAAACCCCTTGCCACTGGCATTGGGTCGTCCTCCTGGAAGTGGGGTAGGGTCCTTCCCTCGTATCCCCTCATGATCCTCTTGCCCCTGATGGACTGCTGTCCTACGCTGCCCATCATCTGACCGATGTTGAGGCTGCTGCCACGGGCTCCGCTCCTGGTCATGACGATACCGCCGTTCTCCAGTGGTAGACCCGCCTGCACGATGTTACCGGCGCCGTCCCTGGCCTTAGCCAGCTCGTTCATGACCTTGATCTCATAGCTCTCCTGCAGGGTCTGACCTGGCAGCCTCTCTAAGTCGCCGGTCTGGAACTCCCCTGTGAGCTTAGCCACGCTCTTCTCCATGGTCCGCATGACCTTGCTGATGCTCTTGATCTCCTTCTCCTGAAGGGCAAGCTCATCGTAGCTGTAAGTGAAACCGTTGATGGTCAGGAAACCGTTGATGAGCCTGCTGATCCCGTTAAGGAAGTCGTGGCCCGCGTCGGTTCCATAGTCCTTGATGACTCTATGGAAGATTGTATCAGGCCTCTCGGCTCCGATACTGTTCCTGTCTATGATGCCTGTCACCAAGTTGCCGTTCTGGATCAGGACGTACGCGTCGTGCTCACATTTCTCATTCTTACACTCGGCACAGTGCATACAGATATTCGCCCTTGTGACGAAGCTGAAGTCCTTTGGCAGGAACAGGCTGAAGGCCTGCTTTCCTGTCCATAGCGGCTCCGGATCTGTGACCGCGGGCGGGGGGATATCCCCATTGTAGCCCACGTAGCTGATGATCTTGCCTAGCTCGTCGGCTGTGAGCAGCGTCGTCTTCCTTGTGAGGAGGTACGCGCCGCTGATGTAGTCCTTACCCGCTCCGATGATGGGTGCACCGTACCTTGGGCTCAGGATCTGGTCCTGGACCTGCATGAGCATCCTGGCCTCAGTCTGGGCCTCCTTGCTCTGTGGTATGTGGAGGTTCATCTCGTCGCCGTCAAAGTCCGCGTTGTAGGGGGGACAGACGGTGAGGTGCATCCTGAAAGTCTTGTAGGGAAGCACCTTGACCTTGTGGGCCATGATGCTCATCCTGTGCAGGCTCGGCTGCCTGTTGAACAGCGCAATGTCGCCGTCCATGAGGTGCCTCTCGATGATGAAGCCCGGCTCCAGGCTCTCGGCGATCAATGACCTGTCCTGGACGAACTCAAGCCTGATCCTCTTCTGGTCCGGCCTGATGACGTATAGGGCACCCGGGTGATTCTTAGGTCCGTTGAGCACCAGCTTCTTGACGATCTCAATGTTCCTCTCGGTGACCACATCGGGCACCGATAGCTTTGTTGCGATGTGATAAGGAACTCCCACCTGGTTGATGTCCAGGTTCGGGTCCGGGCTGATTACGGTACGCGCCGAGTAGTCGACACGCTTTCCGCTTAGGTTGCCCCTGAAACGGCCTTCCTTGCCCTTGAGCCTCTGTGCAAGGCTCTTGAGGGTCCTGCCAGACCTGTGCCTGGCCGGTGGAATCCCGCTCACCTCGTTGTTAAAGTAAGTGGTAACGTGGTACTGTAGGAGCTCAGAGAGGTCCTCGATGATGAGGGTCGGCGCGCCCGCGTCGATGTTCTCCCTAAGCCTCTGGTTGATCCTGATTATATCGACGAGCTTGTGGGTGAGGTCGTCCTCAGCCCTGATGCCTGACTCTAGAATGATTGACGGCCTGACGTCCACCGGTGGAACCGGCATTACCTGCAGGACCATCCACTCTGGCCTAGCGACGACGGGGTTATAGTTAAGCATCTCCAGGTCATCGTCTGGGATTCGCTCGAACCACTCCCTGATCATGTTGGGTGTGAGGCGGCGGGTTACGTCTTCCTCGACCGCGCCCTCGATGTCGAAGAACTCCTCCTTCTCTATCTCGTTGAAGGTGGTGGGTTTGTTGAACTTGACCACTGTCTGGACCATGCCACAGTAGGGGCACTCCTTGTGTTTTTTGTATTTTTTAGCCTGTTTTATTATCTCGGCGAAGGTCTCGTCGCCTACCTTGCCGAACATCGCGATGTCCTGCTTGCGCCTAGCGCTCAGCTTCTCCTTGAGGTCCTCGGCAAGTAGAATACTTCCGCAGCCCCTGCAAGTGGCGTTTAGAACCTTGTAGATCGGCTTGGCGAACTCCACGTGGACAACGGGTACGGCGAGCTCGATGTGCCCGAAGTGGCCTGGACAGTTGATGGCTATGTTACCGCATGTGCGGCACCTCTGCCTTGGCTCTAGTGTGCCGAGCCTCTGGTCCATGAGGCCGCCGGCGATGGGCGCGCCGTCCTCGTCGTATGTGTCGCTTGTATCTGTCTCTACTACGCTCAGCCGCCTGATATCCTCTGGGGGCAGTAGCCCGAACTTTATTGCATCGATTACCTTGCTCATCTTACTCGACCTCCTTGGCCAAGACTAGGGTTGGCGATAGGCATAGGCTCTGCATCTCCTGTAGCAGTAGCTTGAAGGCGTAGGAGATGGTCACTGGCTCGATGTCGCTCTTGCCCTCGCATGTGGGGCACGAGTATTTCCTCTGCCTGATATCGTAGAATCCCTGTCGCCCGCATTTAGCGCATATGTATATGGTGTAAGCGTCTGACTCCTCCAGGAGCCTGTCCTTGAGAAGCATCGCCGCGCCGTGGCCGACGAGGCAGTCCCGCTCCATCTCCCCGAACCTGAGTCCTCCTCCGCGGGCACGTCCCTCTGTGGGCTGCCTCGTGAGCATCTGGACCTGGCCTCGGGCCCTTGCGTGGATCTTGTCCACGACCATGTGGTGTAGCTTCTGGTAGAAGGCTACTCCCAGGAATATCTCGGCCTCGAACTTTTTCCCTGATGTCCCGTCGTACAATATCTCTCGTCCGCCTGGCTGTAAACCGAAGTTTATGAGGTGCTCCTGTAGGGTCTTGGGCTCCTCGTTGGAGAAAGGCGTGCCGTCCACGATCTCTCCCCTGATAGCCGCGGCTTTTCCGCCGATGGCCTCGATGAACTGGCCGACGGTCATCCTGCTCGGGTAGGCGTGGGGGTTGATGATGATGTCAGGTGTCACGCCGCTGGTGCTGAATGGCATGTCCTCCTGCGGGACGAGCATGCCGATTACGCCTTTCTGGCCGTGCCTTGAGACGAACTTGTCTCCCAGCTCCGGGACCCTGTTGCTTCTGACTTTGACCTTGACCAGCTGGCTTCCCTCGATGTCCTTGGTGATGAAGACGCTGTCGACGCAGCCAACCTCTGTGGGTCTGACGCCGATGCTGGTGTCACGTAGCTGGGGTCCCCTGACCTCTAGGCCACGGTAATCCTCCATGAACCTAGGGGGGCTGGTCTTGCCGATGAGGATGTCGCCCCCCTTGACCGCTCCCTCCGTGGAGATGAGCCCGTCTGATTCAAGCATCCTGTATGCGTCTGCTCCGTGGTATCCACGGATCCCCGCCTCTGGGACGGTTAACCTGTCCTTGCTGCCTCCCAGGTACTGTTTGCATATGGCCTTGTAGATTCTGAAGAAGCTGCTGTGGCCGAGTCCACGCTGAACCGCGCCGTGGTTGAATATGATGGCGTCCTCCATGTTGTAGCCGATGCTGCTGAGGATGGCGATAACATAGTTCTGTCCGGCTGGGCGCTCGCTGTAGCCGGTGACCTCCATCGGCTTTGTGGCTACGAGCGGCTTCTGCGGGTAGTGGAGCAGGTGGCCTCGTGTATCGGTCCTGTCCCTGTAGTTGAGGGCGTAGACGCCGGGTGCCTGCTTGGCCATCGCTGCCTGGTATGTGTTACGCGGGGACTGATTGTGCTCGGCGTAGGGGATGATGGATGCTCCCACACCAAGAATAGTGTATGGGCATAGCTCCATGTGGGTGTGCTCGGGCGTCAGTGACTGGGTGTCGATGGCGATGAAGGCGTTCTCCTCCTCGTCGCTGTCCATGTATTCGATTATTCCCTCGCGCACCAGGTCGCTCCAGCTCCACCTCTCCTGTCGGATGTTCCTGATGTAGCGCTGCTTGAGGAGGCTCTTGCCGTCCTCGACCACCACTAGGGGTCGCCTGATCCTGCCCTCGTCCGCGTTGATGTAGATCTCGTTATAGTTCTTGTAGAATACGATGTTTGCCTCTCCGCTGATCTCGGCCTTGCGGCGCATCTCACGGAAGGTGTTCACCAGGATATCTGGTGTCGTCGTGTACCCCAGGAGGTATCCCTCTACGAAGATCTTGGTGCCCGTGTGCCTTAGCTGCTCATCCACGTCCTTGCTGCGTATGACGCCCATGAACTCGAGGGTCCTCTTGACCTTCTCGGCGTCGGTGCCTACGCTGACGCTTGCCATGAGTGCCAGGTTCTTTACGAGGCCACAGTTGGCGCCCTCGGGCGTCTCGTTGGGGCAAAGCCTGCCCCAGTGGGTGCTGTGGAGGTCCCTGGCCAGGAAGTTTGGCTGTGACCTGCTCAGGGGGCTCTGGAGCCTCCTGAGGTGAGAAAGAGTGCTTAAGGTGTTGGTGCGGTCGAGGAGCTGTGTCATTCCGACCCTGCCCCTCCTCCAGTTTCCAGTCGCGAGTGCGTGCTGGATCCTGCTTGTGATGATTCCAGGCCTGATGGCCGCGCTTATTAGCACGCCCTTGCGCCTTGTGCTCATCCTCCTGAACTGGTACCTCATGTCCCTGTAGAGGCTCCAGAAGGCGGACCTGAAAAGCTCTGCAAGAAGCGGTCCGGCTAACTTGATCCTCTTGTTCTTGAGGTGGTCCTTGTCGTCCTCCGAACGCTGTCCCAGCTTGAGCTCGATGATCCTGCTGGCCATCTCGCCTAGAAAGACGGCCTTGTCGAACCTGTCCTCTGGCTCCCTGCCGATGTGGGGCAGGAGGTTCCTGTCCAGGATGGTCTGGGCTCGCTTGATCCTGAACTCCTTGACCTGGCCGAATGCCACCCTGTTACCGATGAATAGTATCGCGTCCTCGATGGACGGGATGTTGCCGGCTTCCTTGAAGCTGTCCTCTAGCTCGTTGAGTATCTCAGGGTCCAGGCTCACCATCTCGGCTACCTCCCTGTCGGTCTCGACGCCCAGTGCCCTCATTAGAACGACCAGTGGCACTGGTACGGGTACGCCTGGGATGGTTACGCCCATCATTCCCTTGGCCTTGCGGCTCATCTCGATCCTCGCCCTGAACCCGACGGTTGTGCTGAAGACCTTGCCCTTGTACACGGGTTTGGATCCGCGGTTGTCGGTCTCGACCAGGACCCTGTTGGGGGCCAGGTCTTCCAGGCTTACGATGACTCGCTCGCTGCCGTTGACTATGAAGTATCCCCCGACTTCCTTGGGGTCCTCACCTATCTTGATCAGCTCGTCCTCGGTGTGGCGGCTTAGGAGGCATAGGGTGCTCTTCACCATGATGGGAACGTCGCCTATGTTGACGCGCTCGTATGTCTCGCGTCCCTCGTCGTCCAGCTCGATCTCCAGGTAGAGGGGAGCCGAGTAGGTAAGGTTTCTAATTCGGGCCTCTCTAGGGTAGACCTCACGGACTGTTCCGTCTACCTCGACGACACGGGGGTCGCCTATTTCGATCGCTCCGAACTTGATCTTGTAAATATGATTGGGCACCTCGATTGAGATGCCGCCAATCTCGTCGATGATATGTTGCAGCGTGTTCCTGGTGAAGTCATTGTAGCTGTCCAGGTGCTGCTTGACGAGTCCCTCCTCCTTGAAGAAGGACTTCATCAGGTCCCAGTGGTCGTTGTCTGAGAGAAGCATTTAATTCATCCTATTTTGAATATTATCTATACTGCAAGCGATTAGGGGATAAAGGGGATTAAAGTCGGTATCTGATCCACTCATTTAACCAATAGTCACCTTAAAGAATCCATACTAACCTTGCAGAGGCTAAGCCCTATGCTATCTTCCCCCTAAAAAATGTTTCCATCAAAGAGGCGTTTATCTCTACTATTTGGACGAGAAAAGCTGGAATACTGTTCCTTTTACTCTCATGGCTTAAGAATATTTCTAACAGGTCACCGAGAAAAATACAAACTTTTATAGGTGAACCCTGTTATTCGATTAGAGCCCAATAACAGGAAAGTGCAAGTAATGGCGGACATGATTGAAAGAGTCTTGGACAGGAGCGTCGGTAAAACAGTGCTCATAAAACTAAGAGGCGGCAAGACGCTCAGGGGTACCCTTGAGGGTTTTGACCAGCACGTGAATCTATACATGAAGTCTGCGGAGGATGTATCCGACCCACTGAACGTGGGCGAGATCGGTGACATCGTGCTCCGTGGCGACAACGTAATCATGGTGAGTCCGCCGCCAGAGTAGAAGTGAACAAACAATGCCAACTAAGGGACCAATTCATCACGGTAAACGTGTTCATATCAGGTGTAGGCGCTGCGGACGCAGGGCTTACCACATCAGGAACAAGGCGTGCGCGGCGTGCGGCTACGGCGCCACGGCTAGGATCAGGAAGCTTGCTAACAACAGGAAGCCCCTGCAGCGTAATCGTAGGATCCATTAGGGTTCATTTTCCTTTTTGATTTCTTATTCTCATTATTCGATGTAGGCGTCAGGTTTTTAATCGGGTTTTAGCCTTGTATCTCTGCGTGCGGGAGTACCCGAGGTTGGTCAAAGGGGCGAGACTTAAGATCCTGACCAAGGGTAGGATATCTCGTGACTAAGGTCTTCGTGGGTTCAAGTCCCTCCTCCCGCACCTTCTTATAAAAGTAACAGTAAGCACTCGCGGAGATATGCGCGCGCTCCCTATACACTCTTTACTCGTTTGATATCGTGTATTAGATATTATTCTCACATGTGTGCGTTGACAAAGGAATTACATGATACGCGCTCGGCAAAGTACTATCTCATCAGATTCTTGCCTGAACGATCTTTGGATTAGAGACACACAGCTCATTGATCTACTTTTTTAATCCATTCACTAAATTTAGGTTGACAACCCATGGCTGAAAAGTATATAGAGAAACGTTTAAGCTCAATGAAAAATCGTTCTCATGAAAAAGTCGTAGTGATGGCAAGACAGTTGGATCATTTTATTAATCTAGGAGGTGGCGATCCCGACTTTGACACTCCATCTCACATTATAGATGCCCTACTAAATGCAGTCAAAGAGGGAAAGACCCACTATCCCCCAACCTACGGACTACCGGCGCTAAGAAAAGCAATTGCTGAATACCACTCCAAACATGGTGTCGAGTGGCTCCAATCTGAAACAATTGTAACGGCAGGCAGTGGAGTATCTCTGTTTGCTGCTATGACAGGCACTGTAAACCCAAATGAGGAGGTCATCCTCCTAGAACC